>CAJUPC010000030.1:6396-19179 GCA_910588555.1 Candidatus Gastranaerophilales bacterium | reverse complement strand
GCCTTTTATTTTTAATAAAAGGAGTGGTTGATGAAAAAACTTAATTTAAAACATGCTGGATATTCTTTGTCAGAGTTAATGTTTACTCTGGCTATTATTGGTGTTATTTTTTCACTGACAATTTTCGGAGTTGTTCTTAAAATTAATAATACACAGAATATGACAGCTTTGAAAAAAGCCTATGCAATGATTTCACGTGTTGCGTTGTATGTTGTTAACCAAAATGATTCATCAGCATACTGGGATTTGAATAAATACTCATATAGTTCATCAGCACTTGCATATTCTTATTTTAGACCTTATTTTAAGGTTTTGAGAGAATGCTCAAGCGATAAAGGCTGTTGGCATTATCCTACAAGATTTTTAAGCGGCAAAGTTTATATGAGTAGATCTCAGCCGCATTATTATATGTTTACGCTTGTTGACGGTATGAACATTATAATGAGTGTCTTTCCTAAAGAAATCATTAATTCGGAGTTTGGCGTAAATGTAAGACAGGATTCATTGGTCTTTATTGTTGATGTTAATGGTGACACTTTCCCAAATCAAATGGGACGTGATATTTTTGCATTTGTAATGAAAGATGATAGAATTGTTCCGGGCGGGCACGACAGCACATATAACTGCAATAAAGTTTCGTCCGGATTAAGCTGTACAACTCGTGTAATACATGATAATTGGAAAATTACATATTATTAGAAAAATGGCCGGACAAATGTCCGACCATATCATCACATAAGTTGGAGGCTTATGAAAAATAATTAATCTTTTGCTCTCATTGTTGGGAATGCAATAACATCTCTAATTGACGGTGAATCTGTTAATAACATTACAAGTCTGTCAATTCCCATACCCATACCGCCTGTTGGAGGCATACCGTATTCAAGAGCGTTGATGAAGTCTTCATCGATTTCCATTGCTTCTTCATCACCGTTTGCTTTCGCTTTTGCCTGATCTTCAAATCTCATTCTCTGGTCAATCGGGTCTGTAAGTTCAGAGAATGCGTTAGCGATTTCCCAGCCATTTACACGTGTTTCAAAACGCTCTGTTAATCTTTCGTTATCTCTGTGAACTTTAGCCAGCGGAGAGATTTCTCTCGGGTAGTCGATAATATGGCAGGGCTGAATTAATGATGGTTCGATTTTTTCTTCGAATACTGCTTCAACAACCTGTCCCCAATTCATAGAGTCATCAACTGCAACATGCAGGCTTCTTGCTGTTTCAATTGCCTGTTTTGCGCTGTAGATTTCCATAAAATCAACGCCTGTAGCATCTTTGATTGAACCTAACATTGTTTTTCTATCCCAAGGAGGAGTCAAATCAATCTCGTGTTCGCCGTATTTTATTTTAGTTGTACCAAGAACTTCTTGAGCAACGTATGCAACCATGTTTTCGGTTAAGGTCATCATGTCGTTGTAATCAGCGTAAGCTTGATACAATTCTATCATTGTAAATTCGGGGTTGTGGCGTGTGTCAATACCTTCGTTACGGAAACATTTTCCGATTTCAAATACTCTTTCTGAAACTCCGCCTACGATTAATCTTTTCAAATACAGTTCTAGCGCAATTCTTAAAGTTAAATCCATTTCAAGTGCGTTATGGTGAGTGTTGAAAGGTCTTGCGTTTGCGCCTGATGCTGTTGTCTGTAAAATAGGTGTTTCAACTTCTAAATAGCCGTGTTTAGCCAAGTATTCACGGATTTTTTGGATGATTAAACTTCTTTTTCTGAAAGTGTCTCTGCTGTCTTCGTTTACGATTAAGTCAACATATCTTTGGCGATATTTTAATTCAACGTCTGTAAGTCCGTGATAGTGGCTTAATGTTTCTGCTTTTTCTTTGCTGATTTGTTTGTTTGGCAAAGGTAAAAGCGCTTTAGAAAGTAATTCCAAATTTGTTGATTTAATAGAAAGTTCACCTCTGGGGGTTCTTCTGATTGTACCTGTAAATCCTACAATATCACCGATATCAACAAGTTTTAGGATTTGAATTTGTTCAGGCGATAAATTTTCTTTATGTGAAAAAATTTGAATTTTTCCAGTAGCGTCCATAAGGTCAATAAACATACCTGTGTTACGGATAGCCATAACGCGTCCTGCTACTGAGTATTCGTCTTCTGTTTCAACACCTGCTTCAAGGTCTTTATATTTATCTTGCAATTCACAAGCATTTGCAGTTTTTTCAAATGAATAAGGATATGGATTAACACCTTTATCCGCAAGGTCAGCAAGTTTTTGAATTCTTGTTTGTCTTATTTGTTCTTTGGTTGAACTAACTTCTTGAGTTTGTTGTGCCATTTTATACTTCCTTTGATTTATGTGATTTTATAATAAAATTATAACACAAACAAAAATCTTGAAAAGTTTTATAAAAAATGCTATAATAAAAATGTAATAATTAATTAAAGGAGTTTGAAATGAGATTATTAAAGAATTTACGGAGCTTCGGGGGGGGGGGGCAATCTAAGCTCCTTTAGAGATTTTACACTGGCAGATGTTTTTCACCCTGCGTGCCAGTCGAAAAGGTTTGCATTTACATTGGCGGAAGTACTGATTACTCTCGGCATTATCGGTGTTATTGCTGCACTAACTATGCCGTCACTTATTCAAAATTATAAGAAGCAGGAAGCTTCTGCAAGACTTAAAAAATTTGTAAGTACAATGAATCAGGCAATAATTTTATCTTCTGTTCAAAATGGTGATATCAATTCTTGGTATAGAAATTATGAAGATTTAACTTCTGAAGACAAGTTTGTGAATAACGCTCAATCTGCCTACGATTTTTTCATGAAATATCTTGCTCCATATATGAAATACGTTTCAATAGATAAAGCTGAACCTGTTGAAAATCCTGAAGATATGAAAAAATATGAGGTTAGAGTAGTATTTGCAGATTCTTCTATGGCAGATCTTCATAACGGCTCATGTTTAGATATTAGATATGATTATAATGGAATTAGCGGTCCAAATGTTTATGGCAGAGATAAATACGTCTTTTTATTATGTGATAGAGAATATTTTCGATTGGCTTATTCTAAAAATAAAAATGCTATATTTACATCGTACTTAAGAGCCCAAACTCCAACAAGAACAAAAGCTATTGAAATGTGCAAAACATCGTCTTTCTATTGTACAAATTTATTAGAATTTGATAATTGGGAATTTAAGGATGATTATCCTCACAAATTATAGTTTTGAGTAATAAAAAAGACGTCATTGGAGGTTTTTATTGCATTAATCTTTTTAATTCATCGGGTCTTGAAGAACGCTGTAACGCGTCTTCAATTGTTATTAAGCCGTCTTTATAAAGTTTAGATAAAGCCATTTCAAGGGTTTGCATTCCCATTCCCGAATTCATCTGAATTGTTGAATAGATTTGTGCTGCTTTTGCTTCGCGGATAAGGTTTGAAATCGCAGGTGTTACAAGCATGATTTCCTGTGCCATTACACGGCCTTTTTTAGTTCCGTCTTTTTGAAGTTTTGAAAGCAGTGTTTGTGAGAATACCGCAACAAGTGAGTTTGCAAGCTGTACACGAATTTGCTGCTGCTGACCTTCGGGGAATACGTCAATAATACGGTCGATTGTTTGAGCCGCAGAAGATGTGTGCAATGTACCAAATACTAAGTGACCTGTTTCAGCCGCAGTCAATGCCAACGCGATTGTTTCATGATCACGCATCTCACCTACTAGAATAATGTCAGGGTCTTCACGAAGTGCGGATTTTAATGCGTTTGCAAATGAACGGGTATCCATACCGAGTTCGCGCTGGTGAATAATACTTTGTTTTGATGTGTGAACAAACTCTATCGGGTCCTCAATAGTCAAAATGTGTTCTGAACGATTTGTGTTAATATAATCAATCATTGCCGCTAGTGTTGTAGATTTACCTGAACCTGTAGGACCTGTAACAAGAACAAGACCGCGAGGTTTGTCGGCAGTTTTCTTTACAACTTCGGGCAAGCCAAGTTGGTCAAATGAAGGAACTGTTGATGTAATTGTTCTGAATGCAGCAGCATAATTTCCTTTATCCTTATAGAAATTTACCCTGAAACGGCTTAAACCTTCAATCCCGTATGAAAAATCCAGTTCCCAATTTTGTTCAAGTGTACGTCTTTGTTCGTTTGAAAGCATAGGGAATAAAAGTGTTTCCACATCATCAGGAGTAAGAGGCGGATAATCATATCTTTTCAGTTTGCCGTCTATACGCACAACGGGCGGTAAATTACTTGATATGTGCAAGTCGGAACCGCCGTCATTAACGAGTTTTTCTAAAAGTTCTTCTATTAACATTCTATTCTATCCTTCCTGAAAGTTCATCAATGCATCATTATCTTTCATTGCAAGCTCGATTAATGTATATGTCATATAAGCTCCGAGCGCAACTGCTTTCGGGTCTAAGTCGGTATTGTTTGCCGCTTCAATGATTGCAGTATTAATTTCCGGATTTTCATCCTTAATATAATGAATCATATTTTTACGCCACGTTGGCATATCCTTAAAAATTTCACTGAATACGGCTGCCGCATTTTCTTCTGATACAATTGGTAACATAATAATTCCTCTGTTTATTTTATTATATAAAAAATTTTAACAATAGTCTATAATAAATTAAGAAATCATATATTTGGGGTATAATCTCTATATGAGATTGAGGGATTTAAAGCTTACAAATTACAGAAATTGCGCGGATTTGGAACTTGATTTGTCTGCAAATAAAGTTTTAATTATCGGCAAAAACGCTCAGGGAAAAACTAATATCCTTGAAAGCATTTATTTTTTGTCAGCCTTAAAATCTCCCAGAACCTCAAATAATATTGAGTTGATTAAATTTAATTCTGATAAGGCGCAAATTAATTGTAATCTTGTAAAATCTGAAACCGATGTCGAACTTGATTTTTCGTATTCTGTTGAAAAAAAACGCGAACTTGCACTTAATAAAGTTAAAACTACTCCTAAAAATTTTAAATCTGTATTAAAAACAGTGTTGTTTTCAACAGCAGATTTACTGTTGCTTAGAGGAAACCCTTCTGATAGGCGTGATTGGCTGGATAGAGCTATTTCGCAGGTTTATCCTGCTTATGATGACAGATTGTCCAAGTATGATAAAATTCGCATTCAAAAAAACAATCTTTTGAAAGATTATTTGAAAACAGGCGTTTCAAATGATACTCTGCTGGATGTTTATAACGAACAGCTAGTGATTACGGGAAGCAACATAATTTATCTGCGCAAGAAGTTTTTGAAAGAGATTGAAAGAATTGCGCACGAAAAACATCGAATTATAAGTGAAACAGAAGATTTAAAAATCGATTACGACTGTTCGTTTTTGTCAGGGCAAACAGAACTTGAAGATATTGCAGCGGCTTTTCATAATTCTCTTGATGAACGCAGGGGCGAAGAAATGCGCAGAGGACAGGCATGTGTCGGACCTCACAGAGATGATGTGATTTTTTATATAAACGGTAATGAAGCCGTGAAATTTGCTTCACAGGGGCAGCAAAGAACCATTGTGCTTGCCTTAAAGCTTTCCGAACTTGATATTATAACAGCAAAAACAGGCGATGAACCTGTGTTATTGCTTGATGATGTTCTTGCTGAACTTGATGACTTACGTCAAAATTACCTTTTAAAATCCATTAATAAAAATACGCAGACAATTATAACTTCGGTTGACACAATCCTTTTTGAAGAAGAATTTTTGCGTGATGTGAAAATTTATAAAATCGAACACGGTCAGATTTATAAGTAAATATTTTTCAGATGCTCGATTTTTATTTCGGGTTTAAGAGTTATGCAGATTGCGTCAATTCGGTAATCTTTAACTTTGTTTTCTAAAAGATAAAATTGAACCCCTTTTTTAATATTTTCGTATTTGGTTTTTGTAATCGCTTCTGAGGGAGTGCCGAAAGCTTCTGTTTTGCGTGTTTTAACTTCAACAAAAACAGTTGTGTGTTTGTATTTGGCGATTATATCAAGTTCGCAGAAACGTGAATAATGTTTGTTTCTTTCTAAAATTTCATACCCTTGTTTTTGTAGATAGCGGCAGGCTAAATCCTCTCCCGCGTCGCCGAATTTTCTATTATTCACTGTTTAACCCCGCACCTTGCAAATTTTGTGATATCAAGTAGCATATCAGCGGCTTTTATTTCACAGTTTTTGCTCATTCTGACGGGACAAATATCAATTCCTCCACGGCGTGTGTATAGCGCGCAGACAAATAATTCGTCGTCTTTATCTAATATGTCTGAAAGTCTTTTGTAAATCATTTCAACACATTCTTCATGAAAATGGAATTCCGAACGGAATGAACTGAGATATTTCACAAGGCTGTCTTCTGTGATGTGTTTTTTTGACTTGTAATAAATAAATGCATCGCCAAAATCAGGTTGGTGTGTAACTCTGCAGTTTGAACGTAAGCTGTCAAATGTCAAATAGTATTCTTCTTTTTTTAAATTTTGAACTTCAAGAAATTCGGGAGCTTCTTTAAACTTTTCGACTTTTAGATTTTTTTCGTCGACATAATTCATTATGTTGTCGAACTCTTTAAAAATTTGTGTTTTTGTTGTTTGGTTGTTTAGAAAGTTTACTGCAACTTTTGTTTGAAGTTTTTCGCTTAAATCATCGGCAATAATTTTTTTGCAAATATTTAAACATTCATCTGTATTCATTCCGAACTTGGACATGTTGAATGAATTTAAGTATAATTTGAGAGATTTTGATTCAACGAGAAATTCACTTTCGCAGTTGTACTTAATCTTTAAAAGTCTTGTGACAGGCAGACCGTTTTGTGTAAGTGCGGAAAACTCGTAGGCGTGCCAGATGTCAAAGCCGTTAAACGGCAAGTCATTGTTTTTTATATTGTATTGTTTTCTGTTTTCTTCACGCGGAATTGCAACAAGAAGTGACGGGTCGTAATTTTCGCTGCCGGAAGATTTTTTACCTAAATGAGTTGAAGCTATTTTGTCAGTTTGCATAGCTCAATGATATCAAAGAAATTAAGTGTTGTAAATGCGTTAATTTTTTTCAGTTTCAATCATTACTTGTTTCCAAGGATAATCATTTTTAATTTGCCAGCTGTCAAATTGAATTAATCTGGCACAGGCATGGCGTTTGTTAGGTGTGCTAACTTCAATGTCATCATGATTGCCGTATTTGCAATTTTCTAGTAAATCCTCTCTTGAGTAGTACTGCATAGTATATAAGGATGTATAAAGTTTTCCTTCGAATATTTCAAATAAAAAAGAGTTTCTTCCATCCATTTCGTTGGGTTTGCAATTTTTGTTCATTTCAGCACAATAGAATATGTACATAGTTGGATAGTATGCGATATAGCTATAAAATCCTGAGCCGTCGTTAAAGATGACTTTAAGATATCTTGTACCTTCTTTTTCGACTGATATTGACTGAATATATTTTCCAATTGTAGATTTGTACCATCTTAAATCATAATCATTGTTTTCGTACTCTGAAAATTTTAAATCATTAGCTGAAATACCCTCTTCTGCGTAATATTTTTGCAAAGCTTGACTCATAACTGAGTAAAATTTTTGCATTCTTGTCACAACAATATGTTTTTTATAATTAGTTATTAATGACGGCATAACAAGTGCAGCAATTACGCCTATAATTCCTAAGGTAATCAAAATTTCTGCTAATGTAAAAGCATTAAATTTTTTCATAATTCCTCCAAATGTAGTGAAGTAATGTATCACTAGTGTGCTTTATTTCTTTTTATATTTTTCAACCCTTTATTTATATAATACTTTATTTGTATTAATAAGTCAATATATAATACTCTATTATACAGTATTATATATTGTTTATAGAGTAATAAAATACTCTTATTATATAAATATGGATGATAAGGAAGTATTTAAAATTATTGCTCTGAACGTAAGAGTTGAAAGAACCATAAAAAGTTTAACGCAGGCACAGTTGGCTGAATTAATTGATGTTCACGAAAAATATATCGGTAAAATAGAGGCAGGCAAACAAAATATAACAATTAAGACATTAAACAAAATTGCCAATGCTCTCAAAATTGATATTACTAAGTTATTAGAAAATAAAAATCCTAATCTTTAAATTTTTTGTAAGAAAGAGATATTAGTTTGGTTTTTCCGTTAGGTAGTTGAAGTTGCTCTAAAAATTCATCAAGCAGGTCATAATGTCTGAGCAAGTTTTTTTTGATTATTAGTAAATAATCACTTACTTCTTGTATGCTTGGTTTATTAAAGTCGTTATCAAGTGCAGTAAGAAGAATTTTAATCATACAATCAATATTTTCGCATTCTTTTTTTATTTCTTTAAATTTGCGTTTAATAGGATTATTTTCAAGGTCTTGTTCTTCTTGTTCTTTTTTTTGTTCTTTATCTTTATCCGTAATAAATTTTTCTTCGTTGTTATCGCACATATTTTTCTCCAAAGTTTTAACTTAAAATAAAAATAAACTCTTTTGCCAGTCAATATTTCGCCTATTAATAAGCGGGTGAGTCTATACAAATAATAAGCGTAACAGTCTATATTGTCAAGTATGAATACAAAAGTTTTGAAAAATTTTGGAAAAAATCTAAAACGATATAGGCTTGAGAAAGGTTGGACTCAAGAGCAGTTAGCTGAAAAAGTTAATGTACATCAAACATATATTGGTAAGCTTGAATTAGGTTTGATTAATCCTTCATTAATGAAAATTTTTGTTATTACAAGAGCTTTGAAAATTAAATTATCAAATATTATGGATTTTGATTAATTAAAATATTTTGAAAAGTCTCTACTATCAATATTGTAGCCTAATAATAAGCGGATTGGTCTATACAATTGCTAGGTATATCAGTCTATATTGCAAAAATGAACACAAAAATTTTAGAAAATCTTGGTAGAAATCTTAGAAAATATCGTAAAGAATGCAATTTAACACAAGAACAACTTGCAGAAAAAGTTGGTATTCATCCTACTTATGTTGGCAAATTAGAATCAGGAAAAAATAATCCGTCAGTAAAAATGTTATTTAAAATCTCACGAGCATTGAAAATAAAACTTTCTAATGTTTTTGATTTTGATGTATAATTTAAATATGCGTAAAGATGAGAAAGTAATATTGCAAGAATTTGCAAGAATTTTAAAAAGTAATAGAAAAAAAGATTTCAGTTCTCTAAATCAGTTTGCTTTTAACAGCCCAAATCTAACATCTGCAACAATTAGTAGAATTGAGAATGCAACTGTGGACTTTAAATTTACAACTCTTGTAAAACTTGCTTACGCATTGAACATGTCCCCTAGTGAACTGTTAAAAGATTTTGAATTTGATTATAGCAGTTATGAAGAATAATTTAATAACGGCTAATTAAACAAATTTAACTGAGGAACATCCACGGTCGGTACATCAACTGAACGCTTGCGGCTTGCAAGGTTGCTAGCATTATCTTTCTGCATTCTTGTTAAAAGTTCTTCCGAGCGTTTCACAACAGCATTCGGCAAGCCTGCCATTTTTGCGACCTGTATACCGTAACTCTTACTAGCTCCGCCTTGTACAACTTTACGTAAAAACTCAATTTCACCGTTTTCTTCGCTTATCGTAATTCTGAAATTTTTGATTTGCGGATATGTTTTTGTCATTACGTTCAATTCATGGTAATGAGTTGCAAATATACATCTTGCTTTGATTTTATTTGCTATATATTCGGCAACTGACCACGCAATTGCAACACCGTCGTAAGTGCTTGTACCGCGTCCGATTTCATCAAGCAATATAAAACTTCTGTCAGTTGCAGAGTTCAAAATGCACGCTGTTTCAATCATTTCCACCATGAAAGTTGATTGACCCAAAGTCAAATCATCAGATGCGCCCACACGTGTAAAGATTTTGTCGATTACGCCTATTCTAGCATAATCCGCAGGAACCCAGGAACCGATTTGCGCAAGTATTGCAATAAGCCCGTTTTGGCGCATATATGTTGATTTACCAGCCATGTTAGGACCTGTCAAAATCATAAACTGTGTTATGTCGGCAGAATTGCATTTTAATTCCAAATCGTTTGAAACATATTCACCAAGCGGCAAAATCTTTTCAAGTACAGGGTGACGGCCGTTTTTGATTACAAAGTCATCGGACTCATCAATAATAGGTTTACAGAAATTGTTTTCTGCCGCCACATCAGCTAAACCGGTATAAACATCGCATTGTGCTATGCAGTCGGCGATTTCTCTTATTCTTGAAACAAACTCCTTTGAATATTCTCTGAAATCGGTGAAAAGTTTGTATTCAAGCTCGGTTACTTTAAATCTTGCCGAAAGAACATCGTCTTCATGTTTTTTTAATTCTTCCGTAATAAATCTTTCACCGTTAGTTAAGGTTTGTTTTCTGATATAGCCTTCGGGGATTTGATTGAGGTAAGAATTTGAAATTTCTATAAAATAGCCGAAAACTTTGTTATAACCGATTTTTAAAGATTTAATTCCTGTTCTTTCTTTTTCGGTTTCTTCAAATTCTTTAAGCCATTTTTCGCCGCCTGTCAATAAATCTCTCAGATAGTCAACTTCTCCAGATACGCCGTCTTTCATTATTCCGCCTTCTTTAATTAAAGCAGGAGCGTTTTCGGAGATTGTCCGATCGATAAGAGCAGTGTATTCGGCAATGCTTTCCCTGTATTTTTCTATTTGAGAAAGTGGGTTGTGTTCAAGATTTTGGACCGCATCAAGCAAGTCGGGAAGTATCATCAAAGACGCTTTTAAGCTTAAAAAGTCTTTCGGATTTGCCGAATTGTTGGTCATTCTTGTTGCAAGACGCTGTATATCGTAAATTTTTTCAAGATTGTTGCCGATATTTATTCTGTCATCGCTTTTTTCGACAAGTTCGCTAACAGCTTCCTGACGCTTAAGAATGTCTTCCGCTCTTTTTAAAGGCTGGCAAAGCCAGTTTTTAAGCAATCTTGCGCCCATATTTGTTTTAGTTTTGTCTATAGCCCACAAAAGTGAACCGAATTTGTTTTTATCACGTAAAGTTTCTGTGAGTTCAAGGTTTTTTCTGGTGCTTCCGTCTAAAATCATGAATTCTGAAAGTTCATACGGTTCAATTCTTTCAAATTTTGGTACAAAATTCTGCATGTTTTCCCACGCATAAGCAAGCAATGCGCCTGCAGCTCTAAAACCTGTCTTATATCTGTCATATCCGAAAGAGTCAAGGCTGTTGGCCTGAAAAACAGCTTTAAGATTGTTTTCTGCAAAGTTTGTATCGAAAACAGTTGTGGGAACTTTCGAACAATTATAATTCTTTGTGATTTGTTCGGGAAGATTAATTTTTTCATCAGGAACAATTTGGAACGGCATTATTTTTTCTCTGATAGAAGGGCCGATAACTTCTGCAGGAGCTATTCTTGCAAGTTCAGAAATTATAAGTTCATAAGGCGCCTGAGTAACTTTAAATTCACCTGTAGATATATCAGCGTAAGCAAATCCCCAGATATTATTTTTTTCATCGTTAAATAATGCACAAATATAATTGTTTGAATTTTGTTTTAAAAAGTCGCTTTCGGTGAGTGTTCCCGATGTGATAATACGTGTAACACCCCGTTTTACAAGACCTTTAGCAAATTTCGGGTCTTCAAGCTGGTCGCAGATAATCACTTTATAATTTTTCTGAACAAGTTTTTCAATGTAATTATTTACAGCTTTTGCAGGAATTCCCGCTAGTGGAATACGTCCGAATTTGCCCTGCTCACGTCCAGTAAGTGTCAGTTCAAGTTCTTTAGACATAATTACTGCGTCTTCAAAAAATGTTTCGTAAAAATCTCCGAGTCTGTACAAAAGAATTTTGTCGGGATTTTCGTGCTTAATTTTTAAATACTCCTGCATTGCAGGTGTAAGGTCTTCGAGTTTGATATCCGCTGTGTTTATTAGATTGATTTCTGCTTTTTTCATAGTTATAATAATAGTATAACATGACAAGGATTTCAACATGGGATGTTTAAAAAATATTTTTAGAGCTGTGATATTGACTTTGGCTGTGGTGGGATTTCTTTCACTGGGCGGAAAAGAGTTTGTCGGAGGTTTGATTAACAATTATTTCAATCCTTCAAAAGATGTCATGCTCGAACGTGCAAAAAAAGTAGGAGATTTTTCTCATATCAACGATGAATTTGAGATTGAAAAAGCAGCAGGAATTATGGGATATAACGCAGTTGTGGCTGAGCATAAAGCCTCAGGACAAAAAATGTTTGTTGTTGATTCCGGCGATAAACCGATATTGACTGCTGATGACATAAAATCTGAAAGTGTTGAAGATAAACTTCAAAAAGCATTAAGTAAAGTAAAGTACCAATCAATTTCTGTGGATGAATTGAGAGTTACAAAGCATGGAACAATGCATTCTTACGGAAAAGAAGTACCTTATGTAAAATTTGAAGCAAAAATTAAGAAACTTCCTATAGGCGATGTCGGCGGAATTGTTTCGGTAGCAGATATGAATGATGAGGGCAGGCGCCTTTTAATTTCATTAAACGAAAAAAATAAATATTCCCAGTTGATTTCTGAGGAATTTTTTAGGAAAATTAAATAAGCACTACGTGCGTAGCCATATTGGGTTTTGCATGAAAGTACAATGAAAATTAAATAATCTATTCGTGTCGAAGTGGCACTCTGCCGAGTAAAATGTGACTAAATGTCACATTTTAGGAGAGGGGGCATAGCCCATCCGCCACAAATGATGATATAATAACAGTGAAAATTAAATAATTTATTCGTGTCGAAGTGGCACTCTGCCGAGTAAAATGTGACTAAATGTCACATTTT
>CAJUPC010000030.1:0-6296 GCA_910588555.1 Candidatus Gastranaerophilales bacterium | reverse complement strand
CAAATGATGATATAATAACAGTGAAAATTAAATAATTTATTCGTGTCGAAGTGGCGGAACTGGTAGACGCGCACGATTCAGGTTCGTGTGGCTAACGCCTTGAGGGTTCGATTCCCTTCTTCGACACCATAAAAAAGAGTTCAATATGAACTCTTTTTTTTATTTCCAAAAATATGACCGACAAATTTATTTTTCAGGAGTTTTATATGTATATAAAAAAGAGGAAATAACATGCTTTTGCCATTACAGAATGGTACGTCAAAATATAATACACCTGATTTTACGGCAAATTTAAATTCTCCTAAACTTAAATTTAGCAGAGATGATTTTTTTATCCGAATTCAAGGCTATGGAAAAAATTATGATTGGGCAGATACTGTAATTAAGACTGCAGACAAGGCTGTTGATAATATTAGGAAAAAATCTCCCGCAGAATTTATTCTGCATTTAATTACTGACGGTGTCAAAGATGCAAATAAAATGCTTAATGATTTTCGTAAAAGTATGGAAACAGGGATTTTGAGAACTCAAAGAAAGGGTTGGGAGTGTGAACCAGATTGTGCTTATACTTTGTATCCTTATGGAAGATACAGTTCTTATGCTCAAAGGTTAAATCATGTATGTACTTATCCGCTTGAGGAAACTCCCGCTAATTTAGCTATATCGCGTCCGATTAATTATAGTAGCATTGAACATGGGAGTCAGTATGATATTAATAATTCTTTAAATCACGTATTTGAATCTTTCAAAACTATATTTCCAAAGTATTTAATTCAAGATGTAAAACCTGAAAATTTGAATGAAATTAATTCGACAATTGCTCAAATGCGCTGGGTATTAGCGCACGCAACTCCATGGGCAAGAGGGAGTGATGCGATTTCAAATGTATTTATGCGTTCGATGTATAAGGCTGTGGGTATAAAGACTTATCCTGTTGCAGAAGGTGTGTCTTTGGATTTGGAAGCATATTGTACAGAACTTC
The DNA here is from genome assembly GCA_910588555.1 of Candidatus Gastranaerophilales bacterium. Lineage (GTDB taxonomy): Bacteria > Cyanobacteriota > Vampirovibrionia > Gastranaerophilales > Gastranaerophilaceae > Stercorousia. Next base: position 5,314 of record CAJUPC010000030.1, on the reverse strand, counting down.
CTCAATATATAAAGAAGTTTACGAAGTATTTTGAAAAACCGCCTGAGATTATTGAATAATATCTGAGGGATTATTAAGCTTATATAAAGGCATTAAATTGTTGTGATAAACTTGTATTAAGGGTAGATAGAGAAGGAGAAATTTATATGATACCTATTTTAGATTCAAAACGTCAGTACGCAGCTATTGGTGCGGAAGTAGAAAAAGCAGTTTGTGAAGTTTTACGTTCCGGTTCTTATATTTTGGGACCTAATACAAAAGCTTTCGAACAGGAAATGGCTGATTTTTACGGCTGTAAATATACAGTAGGCTTAAATTCAGGTACAGATGCTTTGCATTTGGCATTACGTGCGTTGAATATTGGTGCAGGTGATGAAGTTATTACCGTTGCATTTACATTCGTTGCAACTACAGAAGCTATCGGTATTGTAGGTGCTAAACCGGTTTTTGTTGATATTGATAAAGATACATTTAATATGGACGCTTCAAAACTTGAAGCTGCAATCACATCAAAAACAAAAGCGATTATCCCTGTTCACCTTTACGGTCAGCCTTGTGATATGGATACAATTATGGCAGTTGCTAAAAAACACAATTTGCACGTAATCGAAGACTGCTGTCAGGCTGTTGGAGCATTATACAAGGGTAAAATGGTCGGTACATTCGGTGAGTTTGGCTGTTTGAGCTTCTATCCTACTAAAAATTTAGGCGGTATGGGTGATGGTGGTTTAATCATGTGTAATGATGAAAAATTAAAAGACCGCGTAATTGCCTTGAGAAATCACGGTGGTGCTATTCGTTATCACCATGACGAAATCGGTGTTAACAGCAGACTTGACGAAATTCAATCTGCAATTTTGCGTGTAAAACTTCCTCATATCAAGGAATGGAATGAAATGAGACGTAAACATGCTTATTATTACAATGAATTATTAAAAGATTGTGCAGATATTCAAACACCTGTTGAACTAGATGATACATACTGTGTTTATCACCAGTACACTGTTAAAATACCTAACAGAGATGAAGTTCACAAAATGCTTCAGGAACGCGGAATTGGTGCTATGCTTTACTATCCTATTCCTTTGCACTTACAAAAAGTTCATGAATATCTTGGCGTTGGTAAGGGTTCATTGCCTGTATCAGAAGAAAATACCGATTTGGTAGTTTCATTGCCTATGTTCCCTGAATTGACAGAAGAAGAACAAAGAACAGTTGCTTCAACTTTGATTGATTGTATTGAAAAATCAAAATCAGCTGCTGCTGTTTAATTAAAAATGAAAAAATAAAAAACGGCGATACTATTGAGTTTCGTCGTTTTTTTATGATATAACATGCAAGTTTTGACCCTGTTGCGGACTAAAAATATTTTGTCCCAGTCCGACTCTGTTTCCAAATGTTGCATTAAAATTTGCAATCAATTCCTGAGGATTATACGTTTGAGAATTTAATGTTTCGCTGTTCCTGCCAACACGTGTTGCATCCAAAAACGTATAAGGCAGATTTGTTCCGCCAAGACTGGATGCGTCCATTCCGGCAGGCCCAATATTATTTTGTATTCCAGTTAATGCTCTGTTACCGGGTTCCATAATTTTATCCTATCCAAGATTTTGTTGTTTGCGGTGGTAAACCGTTTTCGTCATATCTAGCTGCTGTTATAAAGTTTAACATCCCACCGAATGCTCCTCCTGTTGTTTGGTTCAAACCGTCAGGAATCCAATCAGGCTGGGTAAATGTCATACCTCTTGCCGCTATACTTACTTCGTCATTATTCAGTGTTATTTGTGATAATTGACTTGTATGTGTGTAGCCTTGTGTTGCGGCAGCATTCATAAATGGATTGATTGATATTGCCATAAAATTTTCCTATTAAATACTCTCGTATATATAAAGTATATATTATTAGAAAAATTGCTTTTTGTTTAATATTGTGCTTAATATTTGTTTACATATATTTGTTGCAATTTTATATACCCAAAAATAAAACAAAAATAACAGTATTATGAAGTTTTGTAAAGTGTGGATTGTACACTATATAAGCGTTTTGAAAAATGATAAAAAAATATTAAATCATAATATTGACATTTAAAAATGGATATGCAATAATAATTAAGTAAGATTTAAGTGTAGTCGAAACACTAAATATAAATAGAATTCATTAACCCCAAAAACATATAAACTCCTAAATAATAAACACTAAAAGAGACCATTAGGATGCAGAAAACGACCCACTCAATTTATTGAGTGGTTTTTTTTGTTATACACACGTAGCCCTATGAAGTTTTGGTGTAACTTTTTAAACATGCTGAAAAACAAGCAGAGGCAGGAGAAATACGACGTATTTCGACAGTTAAGCAATCATAATTGAAAAGCGCGGTTTTCGATTTGAACGGTACCGTTTAATGCGAGCAGCTGCGATATTATTACGAACGCCTTATTACAATCAAATTACGGGTGTGATTTTCCTCTAACGGTAAATCGTATTCAATTATATCAATAACTTCTGCTTTATGCTTTTTTAAAATGTTTTTTGCTTCTGCAATTTCTTCTTTTGCTTTAATTGATTTATAAGCTACAAAATATCCGTCGTTTTTTAATTTCGGCATTGCATAGTCTGTGATTTTATCAAGTGAAGCAACTGCGCGAGAGGTGACTATATCGAATTGCTGTACAAAATTTTCAACGCGCCCGCAATGAGTATGCAGATTTGTGATATTAAGTTCAGATTTTATATTATCAATAGCATTTATTTTTTTTTGAATACTGTCAAGTGCGTAAACGTCTAGTTCAGGATAAGATAGTGCAACCGGCACTGATGGAAAGCCGCCGCCAGTTCCGAAGTCAAGCAGAGTTTTTCCGGTTTGATATTTGTTAAAAAAATGTTCTATTGCAAGACTGTCAAAAATATGTTTTTCCCATAAAAACTTTTCATCATTCTTAGAAATTAAGTTTAATACGGAATTCTGTTTCAGAAAAACTTCTATATATTTGTTAAAAAATTCTTTAGATTTCATTTTGAGCCTTTTTTTATATTTTCAATTCGTAATTCTATTTTGGCAATACTGTCTTTAGTAAGATTGTTTGCCGCAAGTTTTTTAGCATTTTCATAGTGCATTAGAGCATTTTTAAAATCTTTTTTGTCGTAATAAAAATCGCCGAGAGCACTGTTTGCTGCTGCTATGTAGAATGGTTCATTTAATTCGTCCGCGCAGTTTTTTGCACGTTTAAGGTATTCAAGCGATTTTTCAGGATTTTTCTCTGTAAAAACTTCTGCAAGTTTCATTGCTGATGTGTAAATTCCGTTATAATTTTTGGATAAATCATCAAGACGCAGACTTTCTTGCAGATATTTTACGGCTAAATCCGATTTGCCATTTTCATCGTAAATAGTTGCAAGGTTTGCAAGAGCAGAAGAAAGCCACGCATTAATTTTTATATCCTGTGATGTTTCAATGCATTTTTTGTAATATTTGACAGCTTTTTCAATATTTCCTTCTTCATCACAATTCAGTGCGTATCTAAAATAGAGCTCAGTAAGAACCGATTTTTCAATTTCTGAAGTTGACTCAGGAAGTTCGTTTATTCCTTGGCCTGTGATATTTGCCAGTAGTAATTGAGATTTGATTTTTAGATTTGCTGATATATTTTCTGCCAAAATGTCATTTAATATTTTTTCAGCTCTTTCACGTTTGAAAGTTATATAATAAATGTTTGCTATTTCATAGCTGCATTCGTTAATTTTTTCGCTGTCGCCTGTCGAAAGATAAAATTCAACCGCTAGTTCAAAGTATTTAAGAGAATTAAACCAGTCGGAGAGGTTTTTGAATGCTGCTGCAATTTTGGTATAAATCATTGGTAAGAATGTATAATAATCATCGTCGTTATTCATTGTGAGAGCTTTTTGATAAATCATAACTGCTTTTGTGTATTCAAAGTTTTGTTCTTCTTTTTTTGCAAGGTTAATGAGTTCCACAAGCGGCTGGTTTTTAATTTCTTCAAGTGCCTGTGATTTTTTATCGGTAATATCAACAAACTGATTAATAGAAGTTGCAATTTTATTCATAATTGCCATTTCATTTGCTTCTGAGTCAAAAACGAAAGAAATGTTTTTAATCTGCTCGTCTTTTTCATGGATTGTCTGTGGCGGCTGATGAGGAATTTGAGCTTGAATAAATTGAGGTTCGGGCACTGCCTTTTGTGCAATCATCGGTTTTTTAGGAATGAAAAGCTGATGAAATTCCATTTCTTTTCGCATTGTCTGGCGTGAAATCAACAAATCTCTTTCAAGCGGCTTCAATGGAAGCTGGGTTTCGTATAATTCCACACAGCTTTTATGGATTTTAACAAGAATATTTTCTGCAATAGAATTTTCTGCAATAACTTTAAAATAATCTTGCAGATAAATCATTGAACCCTCTTTTGTTAAAATCAAGTTATCAACAAAAAATGAAATTCTGTCGGCATCGTATAGATTTAAGACTTTCAGAAGTTTTACATTGACGGGGTGACGCATTATAGTAAGAAATCTGAACAAATGGCCGCTTACCGGGTCAACAAGGGCGAGAGCTTCTCGTAAGATAAAATCATTAAAGGTCTGGAAACTTTTGGTATAGCCTGATAAAAAATCGGCAAGCGAAAGTTTTCGGATTTGCATAATCCTTATTGCAAGAGTTGTGTAAAACCAGTAACCTCTGGAAAATTTATATAATTCATCCGAGAGCGGTCCGATTTGTTTAAAGCCTTCTTCGCGTAAGTACTTTTCAAAAATTCCTTTATCCAGAGCGTTGATTGCAACTCGGTCATAATTCTGTTTAAAATCTGCATAGTCAAATTTTCTGCCGATAATTATTGTTTTAATTTTGTATGATTTTGACAGGTGGAATAAAAAGTCTAAAATTTCCTGTTTGTTATCTTTCAAAATTTGCTCAAATGAATTTAAAATGATAACAACCGGTTTGTTTATTGAGTCAAAATAAGCATTGATTTTTTGAGTAAAATTTTCTGATTTTGCTTTCGGCATTTGGATAACATTTTGTGCCGTAAGTTTTTTAAAACTGTCAAAAAATTCAAGCAGAATGTCGTCAAGAATAGTTGTTTCAAAACAGTTGTACTTTAGCAATATAACATCATCTTTAAGAAAAGACAAAGCCTGATTAACAGCCATAACCTTTCCTGTTCCCATAAATCCGTTTACAAGTAATAAAGGAAGCGGGGTATTAAGAAAGTTTAATATCTTTTCTATCTGTGAAATATTGTTTTCAATTAAAACGGGATGTATACCTATATCCTGTTTTTGTATTGTTTTTTTGTCTAT
>CAJUPC010000029.1 GCA_910588555.1 Candidatus Gastranaerophilales bacterium | reverse complement strand
ATCTTGCCTGAGATGCTGCCATACCCATGACTGAGTTCCCTTTCGTTTCCTTATGTATGTTTGTACGGCATTTGTTTTCAAAAACTTTAATTTATAGCTTAGTTTTGTTAAGTTTTTGTTACAAAAGGTATAAAAAAAGAGTCCTCGAATTGTCGAAGACTCTTTTCAATATAGTGTTTTACGCCTATTTGATATTAGAGAATGTCCAAGCATCAAATGTAGGAGTTTCAGAAATATTCATTTCTTTTTTCTCTTCACCTGATGTAGAGTCACTATGTGCGATAGGCTTATACAATCTGTTATAGTATTCAATAACCATTCTATCAGAGTTGAAGTAAGCTTCTGAAGTTCTGATAGCTTGTCTCATCAAACGAGCCCATTCTGTTTTATTTTCATAGTAAGTCGGGATAATTTGGTTTTCAATTGTATCCATAACAGACTCGTGATCTTTCCAATGACGTTCTTCCCAAGGCATTTCATCGTCTAAACCAGGATATTCTACTGTGTAACCGTTAATTCCGTGGAATGTACCTTCAACTGTCCAACCGTCATAAATTGATAAGTGCAATGCACCGTTCATGTTTGCAGACATACCTGAAGTACCTGAAGCTTCAAACGGTCTTAGTGGTGTATTTAACCAAATATCAGAACCGCGTTTCAATTTGCCTGAAAGTTCAAGTTCGTAACCAGGTAACACAACAACATTTTTCAAGCTGTGTGAGCGGTTAAGAAGTTTGTTGAACATTTCTTTACCCATAACATCATCGGGGTGGAATTTACCTGCGAAAATGATTTGAATTTTGTTTTCATCCAAAAGCTTGTTAATTCTGTCTTTGTCCATTAAAATTAACCATGCACGTTTGTAGTCTGCAAATCTTCTAGCCCAAGTGATTGTTAATACATCAGGGTCAAATCTTTTGCCTGCAACATTTGCAACATACTCAAACAATTCAGCTTTCATTTCGCGTTTAACAGCAAGTAATTGTTCTGAAGTGGTTGCGTTTTTGATACGTTCATCTTGCCAGTAATGAAGATTTACAGCATTAGTGATAGCTCTGATTGGACATCTGCCTTCAACCCATTCCCACATTTTGTTAGATACAAGTCCGTGTAATTGAGATACTGCATTAGCCAGTCTTGACATTCTTAAAGCTGCAACAGTTAAAGAGAAGTTTTCACCGCCTAATTGAACAGCAGTTTCTCTTGAACATCCGGCAAAGAAGCCGCCTTCAAGAAGTGTATCAACCCAGTGAACTTCGTTGCCAGCAGCAACAGGTGTGTGAGTTGTGAATACAGTTTTCTTTTTAACTTCTTCAAGATTACCGTTATATTGTCTTAATAATTCAAATGCAGCAGGAAGAGCATGACCTTCGTTCATGTGGATAACGTCAAATTTGTATCCTACTTGTTGAAGAATTCTTACACCTGCGATACCAAGAACTGTTTCCTGTGCAATTCTAATTTTTTCGTTTCCGTCATAAAGCTTGTGAGAAATGCTCTTAGCCCAATCGCTATTGCCTTCAATGTCTGTTGTTAAAAGATAAACTGGGCAAGTTCCAAATAAATCCGGTTCAACTAAATAAGCTTTAACTTTAACTTTTTCTCCAAAAATATCAACTTCTGTAGAAACATTAATATCTTTTAAGAAGTCATAATATTTTCTGATATAAGCAACTTCAACCTGACCGTTGTGTGCTATACGCTGATCGTAGTAACCGTATGACCATAACATTGTTACACCGACCATAGGCATTTGTAAGTAGCCTGCAGATAACATGTGAGATCCTGCCAAGAATCCCAAACCGCCGGAATATGTTTTTAAAGACTGGTCCATTGCGATTTCCATTGAGAAATATGCTACATTTGGTAATGACATATTAACCTTCCTCTTCTATAAACTGTAGTAAACTAATTTATCCCATTTTAAGGGTATGCTAACAGTTTACCACAAAAAATGAATAGTCAAATAGGATAGAAAAATAATTTATCACTAATCCTTAAGAATTAGTTATCAGTGGTTATATGCCCTTTACAAAACTTAATAATAAAAACTCCCTTATATATTATAAGGGAGTTTTTTATATAGTTAAAGAAAGAAATTATTTGATTAAGCTTTAATCTGTTCTAATTTTGCAATTGCTGCGTTTGCTGCGTCTTGAACATTTTTGTCCTGATCATTTTTAGCGATTGTGAAAATTGTGTTCAAATCGTTTTTATAAGCAGGTTGCTGGATATAGCTTAGTGCTTCAATAGCAGATGTTCTTACCATCGGGTTGGGGTTGTTTTTCAATTGTTCAACAATTGTAACTGCGCCCGGCAATTCAGTAAGAGGAACTGTTGTACCTGTTAATTTAGTTACTTCGTCACCGTATAATTTTTGCATAATTGCTGATGTGAACATTGCATAGCTTTTGTTTCTTTCAGCTTGTTCCATAGGTGTGATTGTTGTTGCAAGAGTTTTATCGTTATCTGAAATCTGTTCGCCTTTCATTAATTTTTCTCTTGCTGCAATTTGTTCGGCAGTCGGACCTGCAAGTTTGCTTGAATCAGCATTGATGATTGTATTTAATGCATTAACAACTTTTTCATCAAGTAATTCTGTAGCTTTTTGGGGTTCGTCTTTTACCATATTTGCAATTTCTTCCATTGCATTTGCCTGAACTTCATAATCTGAGTTTGTTAATTTAGCTATAAAAGAGTTTAAATCAACTTGAGGAGCCATCGGAGCTGGCGGAACTACTTCAACCTGAGGAGCTTGTTCAGGTTTAGCTTCTGCTGGTTGAGTCACAACCGGCTCCGGTGCATTAAAATTTTGTTGGTTTACCACTTGCTGTGCTACAGGTGCCGCAGCTTGTTCAACTACTTGAGGTGCAGCAGGAACTGTTTGAGCAGTCGGTATGCAAGCAGGACATGGAGGGCATACTACAGGCTGTTGAGGCATATAGTAAGGCTGAGTTTGAGCTTGCGGGTAATCATATAATTGTCCTTGCGGATAATTGTAAATAGGTGCTGAAGGTTGAGCGTATTGCGGTACGTTCATTGCAACCTGACCAACTCCGGGTGCACTTACTGAAGGATTGTGTACATCAATCTTTACTGCATTGTAATTTGGTGCCGGTAACGGCATAGCCTGGGGTTGCAAGTAAGGATTTACTAAATTTGGTGCTTGAATCATTTAATTTCTTCCTTTCAATAAAATATCTGACATATTTTTATTCTACTGTTTAAATACGCGTCAAGAAATAAAATTGCTAAAATTAGAAAATATTTTAATAAATCTTAACAAATAAGCAGGTTTTCTTAACAATTTTGATTAAATTTTGTTTATGCTATAATAATGTTGGTACAGTATTTCACGGGATAATATATTTATGATTATTGATAAAGAGAATAGAAAATCTATCAGAAATGTTTTCGGCAATACACTGGCAGAATTGGGTAAAACTAACCCTAATATTGTTGTTCTTGATGCAGATTTGTCATGCTCTACGCAGACTCAGCTTTTTGCAAAAGAGTTTCCCGACAGATTTTTTAACACAGGTATTGCAGAGCAGGATATGATTGCAACTGCAGCAGGGCTTGCTTCTGTCGGTAAAATCCCGTTTGCTTCGACATTTGCTATGTTTGCAACGGGAAGAACTTTCGACCAGATTAGAAATTCTGTTTGTTATCCTGAATTTAATGTTAAAGTTGTAGGTACACACGGCGGGGTTACTGTGGGTGAAGACGGCGCAAGCCATCAGGCTTTGGAAGATATATCTTTAATGAGAGTTATTCCAAACATGTCTGTTATTGTTCCTGCAGATTGCAGGGAGTGTGAACAGGTAATTAAATTTGCTGCAGAAAATTACGGTCCTATGTATATAAGAATTCCGAGAACCAATGTTTGTGATATTTTTGACGACTCATACGAATTTGATTTCTGTAAAGCTAAAGTTTTGGAAGACGGTACAGATGTTACCGTAATAACAAACGGAGAAACACTTGCAGAGGTTATTGAAGCTGCTGAAACCCTGAAAACTCAAGGTTATTCTGTTCAGATAATTCACGTTCCCGTTGTAAAACCTCTTGACGGTGCAACTATTATTGACTGTGTAAGAAAAACAAAATTTGTTATGGTTGTTGAAAACCACTCTATTACGGGTGGATTGGGTAGTGCAGTTTGTGAACTGCTTGCAGAATATTATCCTGTCCCTGTTCACAGAATAGGTGTTAATGACAATTTCGGACAGAGCGGAAAATGGGATTTTCTGCTTGATTATTACGGATTAAGCTCTAAAAAATTAATTGAAAGTATCAAACGATATATAGATAAATATCGTCTTGTTAAATAGAATAAGGAAGTTTTATGATTCAATTCAGATCAGTTACAAAAAAATACAAAAACGATAATTATGCTTTGAAAAATATTAATTTAGATATTTTGTCAGGCGAATTTGTGTTCATTGTCGGTGCGTCAGGTGCAGGCAAATCTACACTAATGAAACTTTTGTATAACGAAGAAAGACCGTCAAGCGGTACGGTTACAATCGGCGGAATTAATATTGCAAATCTTTCCAATGATAAAGTGCCGAATTTGAGAAGATGTATGGGAATTGTTTTCCAGGATTACAAACTTCTTCAAAATCAAACTGTATTTGATAATGTTGCTTATGTTATCAGAACACTCGGTATTAGCTCAAGAGAGATTAATGCAAGAGTTTCGGGCGCATTGAAAATTGTCGGTTTGTATGAAAAAATGAATGCTTTTCCTTCTGAATTATCAGGCGGTGAACAGCAGAGAGTAGGTATCGCGCGTGCAATCGTAAACGGTCCGCCGTTATTGATTGCTGATGAACCTACAGGTAATTTGGACCCTAAAAACTCTATGGAAATCATGCAGATTTTGGACCAGATTAACCAGCGCGGAATTACGGTAATTGTTTCTACCCACGATAATGCGATGGTGGATTATTTTAGAAAAAGAGTTATTACTCTTGATAAAGGTGAAGTTGTAAGGGATATACAAGCAGGTACGTATGAATAGTTCAAAAACAAGAATAAAAAAACATGTAAAAAAACACATTCCGAAAGATTGGCTATGTGAGCTTAGAATTCTTTATCGTTTAACAAAAGAAACGATTTTGGATATCCACAGAACAGGGATTGTAAACCTTGTAATTATTACTACTATGGCGGCAATTCTTACGATATTTGCTTCGTTCTTCCGCTCTGCTTTGTCAATTTCTTCTTTTGCGCATGAATTAGGTAATGTATTGGAAATTTCTGTTTACCTTAAAGAAAATTCCGATGCTAATGCAGCAAAGAAAAGAATTAAAGAATTTGAGCATGTTGAAAATGTTACAGTTATTCCAAAAGCTGCTTCTTGGACAAATTTAAAGCGCGAAATGGATTTGCCTGATATGGATAATCCGCTTCCGGATACTCTTCATGTCAAGGTTGATAAACCAGAAAATATTGAACTTGTGTTTAAAGATGTTAAACAACTGAGTTCTGTTGAAGATATGAGTTATGCTCAAGATTTGGCAAAGAAAATAGAAGTTTTAAATCATATTGTTAATACAATAACCGTGTTTGTTGTAATTATTATGGCTATTTTGACAATTACGATTATTAATAACACTATTCAGCTTGTAATTCAGTCAAGAAAAGACGAAATTGAAATTATGAGATTAATGGGTGTTTCAAATTGGTACATAAGATTTCCGCTTATTATGCAGGGTGCATTTTATGGATTTTCGGGTGCTATTATTGCATTGCTGCCGTTGAACTTTGTTCAAAGCGGATTGACACATATGCATCAGTTCTTTATGGTACCGACTCCTGTTTATGCTCAGAATTTGGTTATAGCTGTTATGTTTGCAATGGCAGTGTTATTCGGAGCTGGTGGAAGCTTTCTGTGTATTAAGAAACATTTGCAGGTGTAAGGCATGGGCTGTAATATATTATTGATTTCGGAAGATAAAAATTTCGCACATTCGCTTGCCGCAAAACTTCTTTTTTTAAGAGATGATGATAAAGTTTCAGTATGTGCATACAGTGAAGTTAAAACTTGTACAGAGCTCAATAATTCGCAAATTGTGCTTGTTCATGAAGGTTTGTCAAAACAACTGACAATTAATTTGATAAAAGAATTAAGGGTAAATAAAAATTTATGTATAATTCTTCTTGCCTCATCATATAATTCAGAAATGATTTTATCGGCTTATGACTGCGGCATTGATGATTTTGCTCTTTGTACAGCAGATGATTTTGAACTTGTAACAAGAGTTGTAAATAACATTAAACATAACTCTGTAAAATTGACTGCAAATCGAAATGTTAAGGTATTGGAGCAGCTTAATGTTGTTGATGAATTAACCGGATTTTATAATTATAAATACGCTAAACAATTGTTTGAAAATATCGTTTCTGATGATGATTTATTTATGGCTGTTTCTACATCAAATAATTTTAAGCCTAAATTTTCTACCGAGAAAACGGCTTCTGCAATTAAAGCTTCGATTAGAGTTGATGACGCTGTTGCTTTAGGAAGGGGCGCTTGTTTTTATATTCTGCTTAAAAAGACGGATATTAACGGTGCAATTGTTGTATTAAATAAAATTAAAGAAAATTACGGCAGTGATTTTGAAATTTGTGCAGGTATTTCAAATATTTGTGAAAATTCTTTTGATAAAGTTGAGCAGGAAACTTTGCAAGCTCTTGCAGGTGCAGCTGCAACAGGCGCAGAATTTGCTGTTGTTCAGGATGATAAAGAAGCAACTTTAGACGAATGGCTTGATGTCGAAAATCCAAAACAAAAAAATTACAAAATTTTTAGACAAATGTTTAGTAAAAAACTTGAAAAAGTCATAACTCCGGTGTTTTACAGTTTGCAAAATGCCTGGGAAGAAAAATTATTTAATACGGAAATTATTCAGTGTGTAAATTCTGAGCAATGCCTTTTTCGTTTGAAAAATAACAAGCATGACAGTACGTTGCGTATTATTTATCCCGGATTTACGAAGATTGTTATTTCAATTACCCATGAGGGTTTAGACAGTCCCGAAAATACCGAAATTCAAATTCCTTTAACAAAAGTTACTCAAAAGGAACTTGTAAAAAGGGTTGAGGATTTTATAAAGACATTTAAATCTATATTATAGGAGGTTTTATGCTAAATGCTGAAAATACATTAGTTTTGATAATTGATATTCAAGACAAACTTGTCGCAGCTTTAAACAAAAATATAATTGTACAAAATGCTGTTAAAGTTGCAAGTGCCGCGAATTTACTGAATATTCCTGTTTTATTAACCGAACAATATCCTAAAGGTTTGGGAAATACAGTTTTAGAACTAAAGAATGTTTTGCCTGAAAACAGTGAAATTGTTGAAAAAACATACTTTAATGCTTTATTGGAAGACGGCATGCTTGAAAAAATTAAATCTTACGGTAAAAAACAAATAGTTCTCTTTGGTATAGAAACGCATATTTGCGTTTATCAAACAGCAAGTGCACTCGTAGAAGAAGGATTTGAGGTATATGTCATAAAAGATGCGTGTGCAAGTCGGAATAAATATGAATTTAAAGAAGGTATTGAAGCAATGCGTTCAAATGGTGTTAAAATCTCATGTGTTGAGATTGCCCTGTTTGAGTGGCTTAAAGGTGCAAAAAATCCTAAATTTAAAGAGGTTCAATCATTAATAAAATAATAAAAAATCCCGTTTTAAACGGGATTTTTTATTTGGTGGATTTTGATAAAGTTGGTTCCGCCAATTAAAAGTTCAGGAACAGAACCTGTTATTACGACATAATCTCCTACTGCAAAATTTAATTTTTTGATTAAAAATTCATCAATTTTTGCGAGTGATTTTTTATCAATAGAACCGTCAAAGTCAAGTTTAATCGGATAAACGCCTCTGTATAATTTAATTGAGCGGCAGATATGTTTTTCGGGACAGCATGCAAAAATAGGAATGCTCAATTTCCCTTCAGAAAGCATTGCTGCTGTAAATCCGCTTCCTGTAAGCGCAACAGTTGCTTTAACTTTCATTTTTCTTGCCATATCAGCGATAGACATTGCAATGGCCATAGCCTGAGAGTCTTTTTCTTCCTCAATCATTTTTCTCGGGAATTTATTTTTTCTCATAAATTGTGATTCTTCAACAGTGTCGGCAATTTTTTTCATCATTGCAACGGCTTCAACAGGGTATGCACCTGCGGCAGTTTCTCCGGATAACATAATTGCGTCTGTGCCGTCAAGAATTGCATTTGCAACGTCGGAGGTTTCCGCGCGTGTCGGAATAGGATTTTCAATCATGCTTTCAAGCATTTGTGTTGCAACAATTACAACTTTCTTTTTGGTATTTGCTTTTCTTATAATTGTTTTTTGTACAATTGGAACTTTTTCTGTTGAAATTTCAATACCCAAATCGCCTCTTGCAACCATTATGCCGTCGGAAACATTAATAATTTCATCAAGATTTTCAACAGCCTGCGGCTTTTCGATTTTTGAAATGATTTTCGCGGTTGTGTTTCCATGACTTTCTAAAATTTCTCTTAGCTTTATAACGTCGGAAGCTTCTCTGACAAAAGAAAGACCGAGGTAATCAATATCATTTTTAGCCGCAAACTCAACAAATGTTAAATCGCGTGCGGTCAAAACATCCAAGCTGCCTTGAGAGCCAGGAATATTTATACCTTTTCTTTGCTTTAAAACACCGTCTGTCAGAACTTTTGCATAAATAACATCGTCTTCAACTTTTTGAACTTCAAGTTGAAGTTTACCGTCATCAATCATAATCATTTCACCGGGCATTACGTCCTGTGCCATGCCTTTATAGTCAACAGGTAAAATATCGCCTGTGATTTCACATTGGTGGCGGAATTTTAAAACTTGTCCTTTTTTTATCTCCATTGTTTGGGGCAAATTGCCTATTCTGATTTTCGGTCCTTGTAAGTCTAATAATACAGGTATTAATGCATTTTCTTCCTGTTCGATTTCTCTTATCCAGTTTAAATTTCTTTGATGAACGTCAACAGCTTCATGCGATGAATTTAATCTGAACATTGTTACGCCTGCTTTAAAAAGCTCTCTGATTTTTTCTTTGGTTGAAGTTGCCGGTCCTAGAGTTGCAACTATTTTGGTCATTGTGTAATCAATCATAATATTCCTTTCACGGGTAAATAATAATTAACATTATAATTCAGATATTTACAAAAAAATATATCTACAGTATAATTTTACATGAAAAAGTTTACTGGTAAATATGAGGAAGTAAAAATGAAGAAAATTATTTCAGGAGTAATGGCTTTATGCTTATTAGCATTAAATGCTATTCCGGTGTTAGCGGCTTCTATCGCTGACGTCAGCCAAAATTACTGGGCTGCAAAAGAAATTAACCTTGTTGTAAACGATGACATTATGACATTGTCAGGCAATCGTTTCAACCCCGAAGGTAACATGACAAGAGTTGAATTTGTAAATGCTTTATTAAAAGTTTTATCTAACGAAAATCTTAACGTAAACATTGCTAACAAGTTTTCAGATGTAACTAAAGCTAACCCTAACTATGATAATATCTTACGTTCACAGCAATTAGGTTTGGTTTACGGTTATCCTGATGGAACTTTCCAGCCGAACAGAGTTGTATTGAGATCTGAAGCTCAATCAGTTATCAGCCATATTACTAAAGATATGAATGCTGATAAATCTATTTTAAATCAATTTAAAGATGCTTCTGCAATTCCTGCATGGGCAACTAATGTTTATGCTAAAACTATCAATTATGGTATTTACGTAAACTATCCTGATTCAAGAGAATTAAGACCGAATGACAATTTGTCTAGAGCAGAAGCTGCTGTTCTTTTAGCAAGATTAAAAGAAAAATTAAACCTTGTTAAATCTCAATACATTGGTGCTACTACAGTTGAACACTTAGCTGTTACAAAAAAAGCTCCTAACAATGAAGTTAAAGTAAATAATGTTCAAAGCGTTATTGCTGAAGGCAACGTGTTAGTTGTATCTTTTGAAGATAAATTCAAATCAGAAGAGCATCAAGCAGGTGACATCGTTACTTTTGTAGCTGAAGAAAATATCTATACAAAAGAAGGTACTCTTGTTATCCCTGCCGGTTCTAAATTTATTGCTAAAATCAATGAAATTAAAAACGAAAAATGGTTTAACAAAAATGCAAGAGTTTATCCTCAATTATGCAAAATCGTTTTACCTGACGGACGCCAAATGGCATTCAACGCTAAACCGTTCTCTAAAGATTATTCTTTAAAAGAAGGTCCTTGGATGACTGCAGGTAAATTAGCTGCTTACACAGCTTCAGGTGCAGCTGTAGGTATCGGTGCAGGTGTTGGTTTAGCATTTATTCCTGATCCTCAAAAAATTGGAACAGGTATTGCTATCGGTGCTCCTGTAGGTGCAGCTGTTGGTTTGATTACAGGTCTTGTTACTCCGGGACTTAAATATCATGCTAAAGCTGGTGAAGATATCTATGTTATCTTGTTAGATGACGCAGCTGTTGCAAGATAAGCTTCATTAAAATAAATATAAAAAAGAGTCGATATAAATTATCGGCTCTTTTTGTTTACTCCAAATTAATTATATATATTCCCCGATTGTCTGTCGAAAATTAATCTCAAAAGTTTACAATGGATATGTAAATTAAATTTTACGTACAATATGGGAGTATTTCTTATGAAAAAACTATGTATTTCTCTTGCGCTAATCGGTGCAGTAACATTATCTACTCAAGGTGCATTTGCATGGGAAGGTATTCAGTCTTTAAATCCTTTGCCGTATCTTTCTTATTTGAACCCTCTTCCTTATTTCGGTATTGGTGAAAATAAGACAAATTTCAGTTTAAATCCGTTTACAGGATTTAAAAACTGCAACAAATGCAAAAAGGTTAAATGTGATGAATGTACAAAAGTGAAAATGAAACCATGCCCGACTTGCAAAAAAGCTTTTGCAGAGCCGACTTGTGACACTTGCGACAGAATTTACATCCAGCCAGTAGTACCTAAATGCCCTTGTCAGCGTTAAGAGGAGAAAAAACAGAGCCTTAAAAAGGCTCTGTTTTATTTCTTACACTTTAATATTTTTAATACTCGATAACTTCTCTTAATGTATTAAAAATTTTATCGGTAATCTGTTGAATATATTCTTGAGAAACCATGCCGTTAATTACAGCATCAGAAATTTCGTAAGCAGGTCGAATATATTGCTGAGCTGTTCTGTTTACATCTTGAAACTGTAAATCTGCTGCGGTTCCGGTTTTACCTCTGAGTGCGGCACGTTTGTACCATCTGTCTTTGATAACTTCAAGCGGAGTGTAAACATAAACTTTTACGTCCATAACATCTCTTACACCCTCGTTAAGAACGTATAAACCCTCTGTTAAAATAACTTTTGCAGGTTTTTTAATATCTCCGTTAGGGTCCGATATGCAAGTTACAAAATCATATCGCGGTGATGTTATTTCTTTGCCTGTTTTTAGTTTCATTAAATGCTTTTTCATTAAATCCAAATCAATAACATCCGGTGTATCAAAGCTGAAGCCTGTTTTGAATAATTCTTCATAACTTCCGGCTTCCTGCAGTTCTTTTGAAGTGTCTTTGTAGTAATCATCACAGCGAATTACTGTATAAATCCCTTCTTTTTTGTCTTTAACACAAGCTTTAATTGTGTTATCAACAAAAACAGTTTTACCCGAAGCGCTTTCTCCTGTAATGCCGATTAAGAAAGTTTTTTTCTTTTCTTGAACAACTTTTCTTGCAATATTTAATATAAGATTTTCAGATGTTTTTAAAAACAGCGGCTGAGGCTGTAATTTATCTTCTTCAAGAATTTTTTTTAAAGATTCAACAATATTGGAAATTACTTCCATATCACGTCTGCTTGAATAATAATCATAGTTTGTTAAAAAATCAGTTGCCATTCTTTTTCCCCTATCCTAATATTTTACATTAAAGTTATTTTATTTTGTAGGAATACTAAATTTTGTAACAAAGTAATTTAATTTGTTAAAGTTTGAGAGAAAATTTGCCGATATGGGAATATGTGAAGTAACCTTTGCAATAATTGCAGAAGAATAGGAGATGTGATTAATGTATCATGATGAAATTTTTGAAAGTGCACTTAAGGATGTAAAAGAAGAAAGCTACAAAGCTTTGAAAGCGGAGATTTCTTCAATGGAGGCAACAATAGAGCGATTTTTGAAAAATGTTCTTGAATGCACTACATTCAAATCGGAAAGAGAATTTAATCTTCCGTCATTCTAAAAAAAGACCGGTAACGGTCTTTTTTTTTATTAGCCCCATGCTTCAAGTTGTTTGATAAATGCTTGAGTTTCGGCGTCTATTTCTGCTTGTTGGTATTCTGAATGTTGGCTTGCTTGAGTTGTCACTGAATTATCTGCACTGCCGTTATAGTATTCTGCAAGAAGATATTCATAAGCTTCTAAAGTTTCTTCATCACCGAGAATGTTTCCTTCTTCGTCAATTAGCTGTTCGTTTGCTTCTGCAAGAAGTGCTTCTTTTCCATCTGCGCTTTGGCTTAATTCAAAAGCTTTTGCGTCAGCTTGTTTTGCCATTGCAATTTCAACTTCTGTTTTATCATATGAACCTTTGCCGTTGCAAGAATCCCAAATTTTTCCCGCACTCCAGCTTGCGATTGCGCCGCCGATAAGTCCTCCGACAAATCCGACAACAGCTCCTGCTACGTTACCTATACCCGGAACAACTGTACCTGCAACAGCTCCTGCAGCAGCTGCACCCGCAGCGTAACCCAATACGCTTGTGCCGACTTTGGTTGCAGATTTTGCAAGCTGTTTGTTACCGGTTTTTGTATCTATTTTATAAGCGTTTACGATATCAGGAGTTTCAACTGCACCTTGAATAAGAGCCATCCAGCCTGAACCTTTTACTGCTTTTGATGCAGTGCGCATGCCTGCTGCAGCTCTTGTTCCGTATTTTGCGTTGCTTAAAATTTTTCCTTTAGCTTTGTAATATCCGGTTTTGGTTTTTATACCATGAGCAAGTTTTCCTGTACGTGTTGTCGGTGTTGATAATGCATTTGCTGCATTCAGCTTAATATCGCCTTTTGCCATTGCTTCGCGAATTTTTGCTAACTGTTGTTTAAGTTTAGCTCCTGTCATTTTTTTAGTTTTTGCTTCGTTTATAAGTCTTTGAGCTTCTTTATAATATTTGGCATTTTTCGAGATATCAGCACCTGCAGTTTTTAAATTGCCATATTGATGTTTGTTTTTAATAGTCTGCAAAAAACTGTTCTGGTCTTTAAGGTGTGCTGTTGCTTTTTTTGCGGCCTCTTTGGCTGCCGTATTTTGCTTGGTAATCATTTCCCAAGATTGATTCCAGGTCATATTAGGTTTAGCTTTCATTTGCTGCCAAACTGAATATGGTTTAGAAAAATTTAATTTTGAAATAAGCTTTGGAGCTCCGATAAACAATGGAGTTCCGATTGCAATTTCTGCAGGAAGATTTGTAAACGGATTTGCAGTTGTTGTCTGTGTCGGCAAATCATTCAAATCATATACCAATTTTCTGCAAGCGTCATAGCTTGTATTGATAGTCATAACTTTTTCCCTTATAAAATTTTCCCCGTACTATATTAAAAAATTTTTGTTTGTTAAAATTGACTTTTGTTGTGAGTTTATTAAGAAATGTAAAGAGGCGATAATGTCGCCTCTTTAATTACACTTGATAGTTTAATTTATTCATTCCAGTTGCATTTGCCATAAAATCATCATTCATTGCATTGCCGCTTCCGTATAATTGCTGTTGTAAAGCCATTAATTGCTGCTGATTTAGTGTCGGTGCCATTCCTGCACTCTGTGTACCGAATTGATTTTGTGCATACATTGGACCGTATTGCTGAGCTAACTGTTGTTGAAGCAATTGTGCCTGTTGTTCAGCTTCCTCTGCTTGAGCTAGTGTTTCTGCTTTTTCTTCAGAGTGGCTTTTGCCGACAATTTTACTCATTATCATATCACCTGCAACAAAACCTATTAAGCCGCCGACAAACGGAATAGGAATTAATGCTTGGCCAATTGCACCTGCAACTGTTGCTCCGCCCAGTCTTAGGCCTGCTTTACCTGTTTCTGCAACTCCGCCTATAATTCCTTTATCTTTAAATGCTGAAAATATATTTGGTAATTCTGATACTGCAATCATAAGCGTACCAAGTAAAGGCATTCTTTTTCCTAAACCGGAGCAAACCCCTTTAGTTCTTGACCATAATTTTGCAAGTCCGGTTTTGCCTGCTTTATCAGCAATTCTTCCCCCAATTTTCCAGCCTTGAACAGCTTTTTGCGGAGTAGTTTTTATTGCACGCCATGTTGCTTTCCAAAAACCGCCATGAAGATTTTTCATCTGTGCGTTATGAAGTTCTGCTTCTTTTACACCTTTTTTTGTTCCGTCCCATACAGCACTAAGGTAACTTTGTTCACCTCTGTTTTTTACAGCTGATTTGACAGCTTTGGAAAAGGGTTCACTGCCTGTACCCAAAACAAAATCCGGGTATAATTTCGCCGCACGTCTGATGTATGGCATAATCGTAACCATAATTCTAACCTACCTTTTTTAAACCTACCTTACTTATGTAAAAAATTTTTCTTTTCAAAAATTGCTTAATAATTTATAGTATATTAAGTTATGTAAAGCTGGCGGTTAAAATTACGCGTAAAACCTTTCATGATTTTGTTATGGAAAAACGCGAAGATGTCTACAAAAACAGAGGTTTGCACGAGTACGGAGACGTTGAATTTGCAGATTCTGTGAATAAAAAATATCCGATAGATAATGAAGAACATATTAGGGCTGCATGGAGTTATATCCACATGCCGAGAAACTATGAAAAGTACGATAAAAAAGATGTTAAAACTATCGAAAATCGTATTATTAAAGCGTGGAAAGAAAAAATTAATCCTGACGGTCCTCCTGAGGCTTCTTAATTATTTACAAATTCCTGTCAAAGTTGTATAATCGTTTTATATAAAGCGAGGAACAATGAGAACAATAACATTAATTAACGGTGACGGAATAGGTCCAGAAATATCAGAAGCAGTAGTAAAAATTATCGACGCTTCGGGATTAAAAATAGATTGGGATATTCAAACTGCTGGAGCAGATGTGATAGAAAATGAAGGTACACCGTTGCCGCAGCGAGTTTTGGACTCTATAAAGAAAAATAAAATCGCACTTAAGGCTCCTGTTACAACTCCTATTGGCAAAGGTTTTCGTTCTGTTAATGTCCAACTTAGAAAAGAACTTGATTTGTATGCGAATTTAAGACCTTGTAAGAATTTGCCAAATATTAAAACTCGTTTTGAAAATGTTGATTTAGTTGTTGTACGCGAAAATACAGAGGATTTGTATGCGGGAATTGAACGTCAGGTTGATGTAGATACTGCAGAAAGTATAAAAATAATTACAAGAAAAGCCTCTGAAAGAATTGCTAAATTCGCATTTGATTATGCTGTTAAAAATGGACGTCAAGAGGTAACTTGTGTTACAAAAGCTAATATTATGAAGCTTTCTGACGGTTTGTTTTTAGATAGTTTCAGGAATGTTGCACAGAATTATCCTCAAATAAAAACTCGAGAAATTCTGGTAGACAATCTTTGTATGCAATTGGTTCAAAATCCTACTCAGTTTGATGTTTTAGTTTTGCCGAATTTATATGGTGATATAGTATCCGATTTATGTGCAGGACTGATAGGTGGTCTTGGGGTTGCGCAAGGTGCAAATATAGGACTTGATTGTGCGGTGTTTGAACCTGTTCACGGTTCTGCGCCTGATATTAAAGGACAAAATAAAGCTAATCCGACAGCCCTTTTGCTTTCTGCAATAGAAATGCTCAGATATATCGGTGAAAATAATTATGCTGATAAAATAGAAAACGCTTTATTTAAAACCTTAAAAAGCGGAATTTGTACTGCTGATTTAGGCGGAATGGCATCTACAAAAGATTTTGCAAATGCAGTAATTGCTAATATTTAGTAATCCAAAAGGCCTAAATCGCGTAAAAATCTTGAATTGTCAGATAATTTAAGTAATTTTTCATCCTCAAGCGGGTCAATTATCCCTTTTGAAAAAAGTTCATCTACAATATCGTTGTGTGATTGATTTTCAGGGTCAGAAAGCACAAGTTTTGAGAAGTTCTTAATATCATGCTGACGCTCGTACATGTTGACGGTATTTTTTGTCAACTTATTAAGAAATTCTTTTTTTCTATCGTCAAAATCAACCTCTAAAGGATTAATAGCTGCGTTAGAGCGTTTTAGTTTTTCAGAATGCAATTTTTGAGCTAACTTCTTAAACATCTTTTTTACCCTTTGTGTAGAATTTGATATTACTTTTTAAATATTGGTCGGTGGTTTTTACCCTCTGCGTCAATTTTGATAAAGTTTTCAAGGTTATGTATTGACGATATTTTTCTGTCTTACAATAAACATTATACACCTCGTGTCAAATTTATCTATAATTCTTAACAATCTTAACAAGATTAAAATTTTCTTGATTATAAGTTGTATTTGATTTAGAATAATTGGAAAATAACAGTATATTCTACAAAGAAGAGTGAAAAACCATAGACCAATAATCATAAAGTAGCAAAATAGTCGTAAAAGAGGGTAAAAAAATGCTTGATATTAAATTGATACGAGAAAATCCGGAAAAAGTAAACGAACTTTTGAAAAGAAGAAATCCTGAACTTTCTATTGATAAAGTTCTTGAAATTGATGCTGAAAGAAGAAAAATTCAGGCACAGGCAGACGAGTTGCGTGCAAAAAGAAAAAACGAGTCGCAAAAAATCGGTTTGATGAAGAAAAACGGTGAAAATACCGACGCAATTCAAGAAGAAGTGAGAAAACTCGGTGACGATATTAAAGCATTGGAAGATAAACAAACTGAACTTGATACAAAACAAAGAGATATATTGCTTCATACTCCTAACATTCCTGATGAAACAACTCCAATCGGACTTTCTGAGGATGATAATGTGGAAGTTTATAAATGGGGCGAGCCTCGTAAATTCGACTTTGAATTTAAAGCTCATTGGGATTTGTGTGAGGAAAAAAATCTTGTTGATTTTGAACGCGGTGTAAAAATTTCTCAAAGCAGATTTACTTTGTATCGCGGCAAAGGTGCAAGATTAGAACGCGCTATTATAAATTTCTTCCTTGATTACCATACACAGGAACAGGGTTATGAAGAAATTCTTCCTCCGTTTATGGCAAATGCAGCTACTATGACAGGCACAGGACAGCTTCCAAAATTTAAAGAAGATATGTACAAATGTGTTGATGAAGATTTGTACTTAATTCCTACTGCGGAAGTTCCGGTTACAAATATATATTCAGGTGAAATTTTATCGGAAGATGATTTGCCTAAATATATGACAGCTTATACTCCTTGTTTCAGACGAGAGTCAGGTTCTGCAGGACGCGACACAAGAGGTTTAATCAGAGTTCACCAATTTAATAAAGTTGAACTTGTAAAACTTTGCAAACCTGAAACAAGCAAAGAAGAACATGAAAAATTAACCGAAGATGCTGAAAAAATGCTTCAATTGCTTGAACTTCCATACCGTCGTGAAGCATTATCAACAGGTGATATCGGCTTTTCTGCAAATAAATGTTGGGATTTGGAAGTTTGGATGCCTTCTTATAACGCTTACAAAGAAATTTCAAGCTGTTCAAACTTTGGCGATTATCAGGCAAGACGTGCAAATATCAGATACCGCAATAAAGAAACAGGCAAAACCGAATTTGTCCATACAATCAATGGTTCGGGATTGGCTGTCGGCAGAACCTTTGCTGCAATTGTGGAAAACTATCAGCAAGCTGACGGAACAATTATTATTCCTGAGGTTCTTAGAAAATATACAGGTTTTGATAGAATTAGCTAATACTGTAGTTGTTGCAATTTTAGTTAATTTATCGGCGGCATGGTATAAAAAAGCTCCCACTCGGGAGCTTTTTTTAGATTTATAGGACTTCTGAAGATTGAACTAAAATAAATTTTGTCCACCTTATCCTTGTATTAGTTTATAAATTTCGCCTAACAAATAATGATTTTGTTCTTCTTTTGTAACTTTACCTTGTTTTCGAAGCTTTAGAGCATTTTTTATATCAAGTTTTGTTGCCATATCTTGTTCTTGTCTTCTATTTTGTGCTTTTGTATGGAGTAAGCATTCTTCTAAAAGAGTTGAAGCTTTTCTTTTTTCATCTTTTAAAACAGCATCGTCAGCCTTTCTTGCAAGCTTTTTAATTAGTTTTGGAATACTGTGTCCAAAAAAATCCATTATAAAACCGTTTGAATATTCTTTGCCGTTTACGGTTCCAGATAAATGACCGTTTACGGGCTGTCCAAACATGTAACCGAAATCAATTAAGCGAATTGTTTTTTGATTTTTAATTTGACTTTCCATTGTGTTACGAATTTCGATTAAATCTCTTGTATTACATTCATCGCGTAATGCACGCATAAACCTTTTTTGCGAACTTTTCGGCATTACAAATGCTGTAAAATTCGGGGTATTTTCATTGTTATTTACTTTCATTTTTATTCTCCTTGTTTTTAGTTTAACACTCATAAAAAGTTTTTTTGCTACTAACTGTAACAATGTTTTACAAAATGTTATTTTTAAGGCATAATAATATCAGATAAAGGAGTATGAATGTACGAATTTCCGTTTGAACTGGATGATTTTCAAAAAGATGCATGTGATTTTATAAATGACGGCAAAAGTGTGGTTGTCTGTGCGCCGACAGGTGCAGGGAAAACAGTAATTGCACAGCACGCTATTCATAAAGCTTTGGAGCAGGGTAAGAGAATATTTTACACTACGCCTTTGAAAGCTCTTTCTAACCAAAAATATTACGATTTTGGAGAAAAATATGGCACTGATAAAGTCGGGCTTTTAACAGGCGATACATCTATTAACCGTAATGCGCAGATTGTTGTTATGACAACAGAAGTTTTCAGAAATATGCTTTACGGAACAAATTTCGGTTCTGTTACGGATAATATGAAAGAAGTAAAATACGTTGTTTTAGATGAAGTTCACTATATGAACGATGAACAGCGCGGAACAGTTTGGGAAGAAAGCATTATTTACTGCCCGACTAATGTTCAAATTATCGCACTTTCAGCAACTGTTGCTAATGCTGATGAGCTTACGGATTGGATTAATACGGTTCATTCAAAAACTGAACTTGTTGATACTGATTTCAGACCTGTACCTTTGAGATTTTTCTATTTTGACAGTTCGCAGCCGACGAAATTATTACCTCTTCTCACTCCGAGCGGTCAGCTAAACAAAAAAATAAGACCTGAAAAACGTGTTTTCGGTAAAAAACTTCAGAATAAAAAGTCTTATGTAAAAGATATTGTACGCAATTTAGAGCAAAATGATATGCTTCCTGCAATATATTTTACTTTTTCCCGCAAAAAATGTGACGAACAAATGGAAAAATGTGCTTCGCTTGATTTGATTTCAAAAGGTGAAAGAGCGCAAATTCAGCAGATTATTGATGAATACATTGCTGAAAATCCACACCTTTATAATAACAAACATATTGAATATTTACTTTGTGGCGTGGCGTCTCATCATGCCGGTCTTTTGCCCGGTTGGAAAAATCTTGTTGAAAAATTATTCCAAAAAGGTTTAATAAAAGTTGTGTTTGCGACTGAAACTCTTGCCGCAGGGATTAACATGCCTGCTCGTTCAACTGTTATAAGTTCAACAAGCAAAAGAACTGACAGCGGTCACAGAATGCTTACTGCAAGTGAGTTCTTGCAAATGTCAGGACGTGCGGGAAGACGCGGTATGGATGAAATCGGATATGTTACTGTTGTCGGAACGCAATTCCAGTCGCCCGAGGAAGTTGCAGAGCTGGTTTTGAGTGACGCAAATCCTCTTGAAAGTCGTTTTTCACCATCGTACTCAATGGTTTTGAACCTTTTACAAAGATTTAGTCTCGATGAGGCAAAAGAACTTATTTTAAAAAGCTTTGGTTACTTCTCATCAGGTTCAAGAATGCAGCCGTTATTAAAAGCTCAGGAACAAATTCAAAGTGAGATTAAATCGCGAGAATTTGTTTGTCCGTCAAGATTAAGTGACAGTGAAATTCATGAGTACGACAAACTCAGACATATTTATGTGCAAAACCGTCAAACTTACAAAAAAATCTGCAAACAGGAACGCTCAAAAAACAGACCTTTGTCAGCAGAAGTTCAGCAGTTTGGCAGAGAAACAAAAGCTATGCTTGATAAAATGCATAATTTCCCGTGTGATAATTGCAAATTGTATAAAAAACATTCTAAAAATATTGAAGTGCTTGAAAGATTTTCGGTGCGTTATAAAAAGCTAGAGAAAGAAATCGAAAAACAGCGCGATATTTTTTGGAACAAGTTTCTTGCACACAGAAGCGTTTTAATTGACATGGGTTACCTGAAAGATGATTACCCGACAGAACAGGGCATAACGACTTCACAGGTGCGTTCAGAAAATGAATTATTTATTGCAGAGATAATTTTTTCACATGTTTTGGAAAATCTTACACCTGCGCAGCTTGCGGCTGTCGTATGTGCAATTACGACAGAAGATTTGAGAATTGATATTCCATATCTTCCGATTTCTGAACCTGTCAGAAAAACTTTAAATCTTATACGCAATATTCGCCGTAAAGTGGAAAAAGTGCAAAGCCGCTATTCAGTTGAAGCTCCGATGTATATTAATCCTTATTTCAGCTCTTTGATTGAACTCTGGCTTGAAGGGGCGGAGTGGGAAACAATTATAGAACAGATTGATATGGGCGAGGGTGATATTGTTCGTTCTTTCAAACGTGTTGTTGATGTTTTGAGGCAGTTTACAACAATTGCAAATGTGCCCGAAGCACTTGTTTTTACAGCACGTGAAGCTATCGAAAAGATTATGCGAGAGCCTGTTGATATTGATTAATATGAAAAAGCTCAATGATTTTAAAGATGAAATAAATAAATGCTCAAAATGCGGGCTTTGCCAGTCTGTATGTCCTGTTTATAAAGAAACGGGAAATGATTGCGCAGTGTCGCGCGGTAAATTTGTTATGCTTGACGGGGTTTTGAAAGGTGATTTAAAACTCAATAAAAATATTAACAAATACCTTGATATGTGTCTTAAATGCGGAAAATGTAAAAGTTTTTGTCCTAGTTCAATTGATGTGTGCGAAATTTTTCAAACCGCAAAATATGAATATGCGAGAAAATCTTTTTTGAGTAAGCTGATTTTCTTTTTGGAGTCAAAATTTGTGTTCGGCAATATTATGAAAGCATTCAGCTTGTTGAACTTTAAGAGAACAAGTAATAACGCTTCAGGTATAAAGCTTCTTTATTTTAAAGGATGTGTGAATAATGTTTTTCGGAATACTGACAAATTTTTGAGTAAAATACCGAATATTGAAATTATTGAAAAAGATTTTGAATGCTGCGGTTTGCCATTTTTGTCAAGCGGAAATTTGGAACGCTTTGATGAAGTTAAAAATCATAATTTAGAAATGCTTGATTGCGATTTTGATTATATTTTAACTGATTGCGCAAGCTGTGAAAGCACTTTAAAAAAATACACCGACGCAAAATTTATTAGTTTAGGCGAACTGCTTGTTAAGCAAAATGTGAAATTTGAATTTTCAAAACCTGTTAAAGTGACATTTCATAAGCCATGTCATTTAGAAAATGATAATTTTTTAATGCCTTTATTGAATAACTGCAAGAATGTTGAATATATTGAAATGAATGATTATGATACATGCTGCGGTTTTGCCGGTGAATTTGCTCTTAAAAACCGCAAATTATCAATGGCAATTTCTAAGAAAAAAGCAAAAAATATTATTGATACAAAAGCTGATTATGTTATTACAAGCTGTCCTGCCTGCATTTTAGGTTTAAAACAAGGATTGTTCGGCGAAAAAAATGCTCCAAAAGTTTTAAGTTTGACAGATTTTTTGAAGCTTGCAAAGTAGTTAATAAGTGTACTTTTACCCCTATTTAGATTTGTAAAATCTTTGCGGTTCAAGGGTTGCAGACACTTGAGAAATATGTTAAAATATGCTACAATGATAGTAGGAGTCTTTAAAGTTCTTAATAGCTGATAAGTTTTTAGGGCTAAAAAACTCTGATGAGTGTTATTCCCCACCCCACTCTTTAATCAAAAAGGTATCCAGTTACAAAATTTATGGTGACGTTATGGATACATTGATTTTTAACGAAAAATATTATACAAAGATGATAGAAACAGCGGTTAATGTTTCTGTTATCGGAATTTTGGTTATGTGTCAGGGGCTTTTGCCGTTAAATGCAAGTAATGAACAACTAGCTCAGGTGACTGCTCCTGACTTTGATACAGGACAATTGAAAGCACGTATCTTGAATGAAATTTCGCCCGAGATACGGCAAAAAAATTTTGACGAAAAGATTTCTCAAAAATACCCTAAAGCTTTAGTAAAAGATGTAACGAGCGGGGTAAAGCATATAAAACTTACAAAATACTATGCAGGAAAACCCGTAAGAATTAATGTGGTAGAAGTTGATTTAAAACTTGCAAAAAATTTAGAGCTTACACCTGTGCTTTCGTCGGATACGACTTTGAAAAGCAGAAGAACAATTACTAATATAGCGAAAAAAAGCAACGCAATTGTAGCTTTAAACGGAACTTATTTTAAGCCGCAAACAGGTGTTCCGTTAGGAACATTAATGATTAACGGCAAAATTTATACAGGACCTATTTATGACCGTGTTGCAATGGGAATTTTTGAGAGCGGAAGCAAAACTTCATTTGACATTGCACGCGTTCAACTTGACTCATCAATAAAAGGCAGCGGACAAACTATTAAAGTTGATAATATAAATCAGCCGAGAATGCTTTCAACTTATGTACTTGCTTATACTCCAGAATGGGGGCAATTTTCGCCTTATGCTCCAAAATACGGTATGAATTTGCTTGTCGAAGATAATTTAATTACAAAAGCTTCTGCAAATCCGATTGAAATTCCGAAAAACGGATATGTAATTTCAGGACCTAAAAGTATTTTACATCCTTTGTTAGAGAAAAAGGATGTAGAATTGACTGTTAATACAAGTCCCGAATGGAAAAATGTTAAACATATTATAAGCGGCGGTCCTTATCTTGTAAAAAACGGAGAGGTTTATGTTGATATGACCGCACAAAAACTCGGCTCAATCGGAGGAAGAAACCCCAGAAGTGCAATCGGTTATACTGCCGAAAATAATTTGATTTTTGTTGCAGTTGATGGCAGAGAGGGAAGTTCAATCGGTATGACCTTAATGGAGCTTGGCGGATTTATGAAATCAATCGGCTGTGTAAATGCAATGAATTTGGATGGCGGCGGCTCAACCGTAATGTACGTGAATGGCTCTGTCGTCAATAATCCTCATCAAAAAGGCGGTATTCCGCTTTCAAATGCAATTGTTTTGTCTGAAATGTAACAGAGCTGTTTTATCTTTATGCGAAAGTTTTTTCAGCCTTGCTTCTTCTTTCATGGCTTCAGATTTTGTCTCAAATTCTTGTTGATAAACTATTTTTACAGGTTTATTGGCACGTGTGTATTTTGCACCTTTACCTTCCAAATGAGCTTGAAATCGTTTTTGAACATCATCGGTATAACCGCAATAGAATGCTCCATTTTCAATTAAAAGCATATAAACGTAATACTTTTTTTCCATAAAAATATTTATATATGAAAATGACGGCTTTTTCAAACCGCCAATTAATGTATCTTTTTCATTTATTTTCTTTAATTTATTAACAAAAAGATGTAAAGCTTCCGCCTGATGATGCGCCGCAGCCTCCGCAATCTCCGCTTGTAAAGCCGCCGCTTGAAATACCTGACGAAATTACTGAAACAGCATTTGAAAAACTATCTAAAAAACCGCTGTAAGCAATTGTTTCTCCGCAATCGGAATACATTGAGTAATCTATTGCAAAAGGATTATCTGTTGTAAACATATCATATATATTTGTTTCAAAAAGACTGTGATAATTATTTATTGCCAGTGAACCTGCTGTTTCGACAGCTTCCGGATTTTTTGCGCTTAAAACACCGTGTAATTTATTTTCAGATGATTTTGATAGAATACCGTTCATTTGAAACTCCCAAATCTCGTGTCTACATTATTATAAAAAAATATTTTTTTATGAGATTTCAGCATGTTATATTTTTGTTACATTACTTAACTTTAAAATATCAACCTAAAGGTTTATAACCTTAAAGCCTTTGATTGATTGCAATTTACTATAAATAAAGTATTGTATATATGGAGAGGATT
>CAJUPC010000028.1 GCA_910588555.1 Candidatus Gastranaerophilales bacterium | reverse complement strand
TCTTTCAAAATCAAGTTTAGCTTCACCTTTAAATTTATAAGCACCGTGAGAAGTACCGATAGCAATTGCCAATGAATCACAGCCTGTTTCTTTAACAAATCTTGCTGCTTCTTCAGGGTCAGTATATGTTGCATGCTTGGCATCAACTTTAACATCATCTTCAACGCCTGCCAATTTACCAAGTTCAGCTTCAACCGAAACACCTTTAGCATGAGCATATTCAACAACCTGTTTTGTTAAAGCAATATTTTCTTCAAGCGGGAATCTGCTGCCGTCAATCATAACTGATGAGAAACCACCGTCAACACAAGCTTTACAAATTTCAAAATCAGCACCGTGGTCTAAGTGAAGTGCAATAGGAATAGTAGTTGTAGCTAAAGCGGCTTCAACTAATTTAATTAAATATGTTTGATTGGCATATTTTCTGGCACCTGCAGAAACCTGCAAAATAATGGGTGATCTTGTTTCTTCAGCAGCTTCAGCAATAGCTTGAAGAATTTCCATATTGTTAACATTGTACGCACCGATTGCATACTTGCCCGCAAGAGCTTTTTTAAACATCTCCTGTGTGCTTACTAATTTTCTTTCCATAGAATTCAACTCCTAATCTTAATGACATATTCACCCTTAAATGTATAACAAAATTAAAGATAAAACAAGAAATATTTTTAACGCGGTAAATTTTTAAACATTACGCTTTGTAAATATTTGTAAAAAAAATTATATTTTTTCTCAAGATGTGGAACATTAAAAACGATAAACTAATTATACAAAGAGAAGAATTGAAAGGTTTAATATAAAAACCACATAAATTCTAACAAAGCAATTAAAGGAAGGGCTACTCATTATGAGCGGATTCGATATTACAGGAATTAATTTTAGCAATCAGCCTGATACTTTTAAGGTAGATATTGATTTAGATAAAATCACTGCAAAAACATCCAACACATTAAAGCAGGCAAATATAGATATTGAAGACAGTATCAGCAAACAGGAAGCTGAAAATTTAATAGCGGAACTTAATACGGATGAAAATCTTATCATTGATGATGATGAAATTAACGCTTTCGCAAGCAATAAAGGATTAGAAGGAAAAGAAAGCGAAATAAAATTTTTAGTGGAAAACATTATCGAAGAAGCAAAGAAAACAAATACTGAAGAAAACAACGAAAATAAAACCGAAGATAAAAAAGTTACGGTTCAAAAATGGGGCAGTCAGGCAACAGACGGAAACAAATACGCAAATGACTGCTTAAGCCGTATTATGGCAAATAACTATCCTGATTTAAAACCGGATACCCAAGAATGGCAAGATAAAATGCTTGAAATCATGAATGCAAATCCGCAAATCTACGGCACGGTTGATAGCGAAGGCAACGTTACAGGCGCAAGAAAATCTGTTGGCGGCGAAGGCAGACAAAATGCGGCTCTGCATGAAAATGATGAAATATTACTTCCCGGAATAAGCACACCAAAAACAGAAAAAACAGAAGAAGATGAAGAAATTAAAAATGATTCCGAAGAAGATAATACTGACGAAAATACCGATACTAAACCCGCAGGAGAAGTTATAACAAGGGAAGACGGTACAACAGATACAATCTACAGAAATGATAATAATCTTGAAACAAAAACAGAGCACCGCGATGCAAACGGAAACTTGCTCGATGCAACAGAGTACGAATATTATGACAATGGCGCAAAGAAAACAGAGACGCAGTCAATATTTGATGAAAACGGTAAAGTTAAAGAAGGAACAACATTTGTTTATACCGAAGACGGTTTCAAAAGCGTAGAAAATACTTACAAATACAAAGACGGTTCCGATACTCCATACCCTGTAACAGAAAAAGTGTATAATAGTGATGGAAGTTATCAGGCAAGAATATATAAAGAAAACGGCAAATCTATTCTGGCAGTTTATAATGCAGACGGCTCAATACAAAACGGAACAGAAAAATATTACGATGATATGGGCGGCGAAATAACAAAAGAAGTATATGAAAAGTAGAATAATATAGAAACATTAAAATAATCAAAAGGAGCAAAAATGAGCAACAACGATTTCAACATTAAAATTACAGGAAACTGGGAATTTGATAACGGAAAATCAATTCCCGAAAACAATGAAACAAAAAAAGCTATAAAAGAACTGGGCAACTCTTTTAGTGGTACAGGCGACAATGATGATATGTTAAAGGCATTCCAAGATGGAAAAATAACCCAAGATGAAGCTGAACTCATAATGATGCAATTTGAAACTAACGGCATAACAGGACTGGACGATTTCAATATTGAAGATGAAGAAATTAGACAATTTCTAACTAAACGAGGTGTTGATGAAGGCAAGCTTGAAGAAGCTACACAGAATATGCAGACTGTTCTCACAAATATTGTAAATACTTATAAAGAAGGAAACAAAACAACTTCAGTAAACGAAAATTACAAAGCCGTAACAGATATTTACACAACAGATGCAAAAACAACAACGCTTGCACCAAAAGAAGATAGCGCATCTCAAAGTGTTGTTTTTGACAAAGATAAAACAGGTCCGCAAAAAACAACCGTTGAAGATTTAATTAAAAATGCCTTTGATTTTGAAACTGTTTTTGATGTTAAAAATTTCCCTCAGTTCTATGAACAGGATGAAGAAGGAAATCTTGTATACAGAGATGAAAACGGTAAAGTAACGGAAGATAAAAAAACAGGCAGCCCGACTTTCCAATTTGAGACAATTGAAGACACATATGCGCATAACATAATTGATGAATATCTTCAAAACAATAAAGCCCTTGAAGCACGCCTTGTTGAAGCTTACAACGAAGGTAAAACAGGCGGAGAACAAATTACAAGTTTAGATGACTTGTCTAATAAATATGATGCAATCAAGGATTTAAACCTTATCAAGGTTCCTGAAAATGGCAAAGAGCCTGAAGCGCTTGATATCGTTGTTCCCGAGGTAAAACTTCCGACACCCGGAGGAAGCAGCAGAATCGCAGATACAAAAGTTGAACAAGCTCAATTCTCTACTGAAAACAAGAGTGTAGAAATCTTAACCCAAGAAGAATATGACGCAGCTTTAAGTGCAGCCGTACAAAAATTCAATACAGAGCTTGGCGGTGTTCCAAAAGAATTTGCGGATAAATTACCCGATAATATAAAAGAAAATGTTACAGTATTAGAAGACAAAGATGCTATTGAAAACTTTGAAGCAAAACTTGATGAAGCAATGAGTGGTAAACATACAAGCGTTCAAAATGCAATCGCTTCAGAATATGGTCTTGAACTTGATTCTAAAGGAAATATTAAAGACAAAGATGCATTTAATGCAATTTTATTCCAGGTTGCAAATGATCCCGCCAATGCTGATTTATTTGAATACTGGACTGATAATGACGGCGAACTTGAAGCCAACAGCTTAAACGACAATGAAAGAGCTCAAGTATTGTTGAATCAATTAACGGCAGATGATATTGAAAAATTAAATCTTCCGGATAACGTTCTTGTAAACAGTATTAAATATGAAAATGGAAAATACAATTATACAACAGGAAAAGAAATTTTACAGCTTTCCGTAATGTCACCTGAAAACGGCGAAGCGCTGAGTGAAATTCCTCTTGCAGAAACAATCGACCCTGAAAATCCCGATAAAAACGCTGTTACCAAGCTTGATGATATCTTGAAATATTCATACGATCCAAGAACAGGCGAGGCGCTAAAGGGTGATAAAGAAGTAACCGTAAAAAGCGGTGACGGATTATATGCTTTAATCAATAAAAATTACCCCGATTTAAAACAAGGCAGCGAAGAATGGGATGCAAAAGTAACCGAAATTATGAATGCAAACCCTGAAATTTACGGAACTGTTAATGCTGAAGGTATTCTTGAGGGCGCAAGAAGCGAAAATGCAGACGCAAATTCCAGAGCAGACATAATGCTTCACCCTGGTGATACGCTTCAAATGCCAAATTCATTCAATATTAACGACCAAGCTTCACAAGCACTGGCTGATGCATATATGTTGAATAACGTTAAGGATAACCCTGAAATATTTGCAGCAACACAGGAAATTAACGGCAAGCTTGAATTATTCGGTGCATATGAAATTGATGAAAAAGCATTAGCTGAGGCTGCAAAAGCAAACGGCGAAGAATACGTTTCAATTAATGACTCGATTGAAAGCTATAAAGCAGAGGGCATGTCACAAGAAGATGCAGCGGCAAAAGTTCGTAATGAACTTGTTGCGCAATACGGCAAAGTTGAAGGTTCAGATACGGACGGAACACTTGAAAACTTCCTCGAACAGTATGGAAATGTAAATCTTGATACTGCAAAAGATGTTAAATTCTACGATGAAGCAGGAAATATTAAATTCAAAAATGAAGACGGCAGCACAGTAGAATTAAAAACCAGCGAAACATACGTAAGAATGGGTACTGCCAAAGCTGTTCAACAAAATAATAAAAAGAAAGAAGATCCGCCGGCAGAAGACAAGGTGGACAGCGACACCGACTCAGATACAGACACGGACATAGATACGGATACAGACACAGACATTGACTCTGATACGGATACAGACGTGGATACGGATACCGACACCGATGTAGATACGGACACCGACACGGACATTGACTCTGATACGGATACAGACGTGGATACCGACACAGATACAGACGTGGATACTGATACAGACGTGGATACTGATACGGATACGGATACAGACGTAGATACCGACACCGATACCGACACAGATACTGATGATGACAACAGACCCGGTAATGAGGATACCGACCTTCCGGGTGATTCAGACTCAGATTCAGACACTGATACGGATACCGATTTGGACTCTGATACCGATACCGACACAGATACTGATTTAGACTCTGACTCAGATACAGATACAGATACTGATAGTGACACGGATACAGACATCGACTCCGATACCGATACCGACACTGACACTGATGATGACGGATGCGATACTCCACCTGGATTGACTGATGGCGGTTCAAGTACAAATGTAACTACAGAATCCGATAGTGTATCCGACACTGACTCCGACTCAGATACCGACACTGATACAGATACAGACCTGGATTCCGACTCAGATACCGACACTGATAGTGACACTGATACGGATTCCGACACTGATACAGATACAGATACCGATACAGACTCCGACACTGATACGGACTCAGATAGTGACACTGACACTGACTCCGATAGTGACACCGATAGTGACACTGATGATGACAACAGAGGTGGCAACTCCGGTACAAATATCGGCGACAACACCTCAAATGAAAATATGGGACAAGGACAAATTCAGGTAGCATCCGTAAAAATTGAAGATAACTTCTTTAATAAATTCAAAGCATAAAATCTAAAAACAATAAATAAACAGGGTATCAATTAAACGGTACCCTGTTTTTAATTGCATTTTGATTGTAAACATTTGTAACCAAAAAGTAAAAATTATTTAAGATTAAAAGAAAAAATACCGATATTTCAATTGTGGAAACAATAAGGGAAAACTATACATGGATCGCATAAATCCGTTTGATAATCTGCATTTTAAACAAGGTCTAGGACAAACAGAGCAAATAAACTCGCCCAAAGCGGATGAAAAAGCTGCACCCGGACAATCCGAATCACAAGGAATTAACAGTATACCAAAAAGCGATGAAGATGATTTTGTAGATGCTTCAGCGCTGATTGATGATACGGGCGATTTTAACACTTCAAATTTTGATTTTGAAAATAAAGATAAAACAGACGAAGTAAACTCTACGGAAAGCAAGGATGACAGCAAGCAAAATCAAAACAAACCAAATGAAGAAGAATTAAAAAAGCAGGTAAATGAATTTGTCAATGAACTGCTTGAAAAAAGAAATCAATAAGTAAAAACATAAAGGAGTGCAAAATGAGCAACAATGGCGGTATCAACATCAGTGGAATAGATTTCACAAAATTACCTGATGACTTCAATCTTAGCGGAGTTGAAGACATACTTCACATATCAACCGCAAAAAACCTTGAAGCTGTAAGTGTAGGAAATGATAAGAAAATAACACTTGATGACGGGCTTGATAAAGATGAAACGCAATATATTATAGAATCTATAAACATTGATGGTTCAGATGATGAAATCACCAATGAAGAAATAAACCAATTTTTAAAAGAAGTACTCCAAATTGAAAAACCAACAGAAACACAAATTAATGATATAACTACACTTGTGCAAAATATAGCCATTGCAGCAAAAGACGCTACGAGCACGGATGATACCAAACCGGAAGAAGTTGACGACAGTACGAAGGCTAACAACACTGCAGAAGAAGATGAAAAGCAGGATAATAGCGGAAGCTTGCAGGTGAATGTTCAATCATGGGGCAGTGCCGCAGAAGAAGGTAATAAATATGCAAATGATTGCCTTGACCATATAATGAAAAATTACTATCAGGAACTTACACCATATTCATCAGAATGGTATGAAAAAGAAACAGAAATAATGAATGCAAACCCCAATATCTACGGTGATGAAAACGGAGTAGGCGCTAGAGCATCCATTAATGGTGGCGGCAGACGCAATTCCGTTATTCATGATGGCGAAGCAATTACTCTGCCCGGAATCGCACAGCAGCAAGAAGAAGGCGGTGAAACTAAAAGCGCAGGCGAAAACGGTACAGGGGAAGAAATAGATCCTGCCGTAAACGCTGCACCTCAGCAAATTCCTGATGATGCACAAGAACTAAGCGAAAGAGAAAAAATAGATGAAGAAAACGGCATTGAAGTAGCTTCCTACACGGACGCCGAAGGCAATATTATAGGCAAAAGACAATTTAACGGCGAAAGCATAATGTGGGAAAGCACAATAAAAACTAATGAAGACGGCACAACAACCGAAACAAGAAGCTGGACCGACAGCGGTAATGTGCAGGTAATAAAATACGACAGCGAAGGTAAAGAACTCGGCATAAGCACAGTGCAGCAAGACGGTATAACATCCGAAGCTGAATATTCATATGATAGCAGCGGAGTAAAAACAGGTTCGATTACATATTCACAAGACGGAATAGAAATAGGAACCGGAACACAAAGTTTTGATACGGACGGCAGCTATTCCGAACATGTAGAATACACTGGCGGAGAAAATGCCGGACAGACAATTGATACAACATATACAAAAGCCGGAGTTACAAGCAGCAAAACCATAGAACATACTTGTGGGGAAGATGCCGGCAGCGGTGTAAAACTTTCTTACGAAAACGGTCTTCCGCTCCATGCAGAATATTATGATACAAATAAAGAAACAATAGGTACAATAGATTATAAATACAATGAAGAAAACGGTACGCGTACAGAATTGGTAACAAATCTTCAAGACAGTACTATTGCCGTAATTAAATATGACACCGAAGGACAAGAAATCGACCGCTGCTCGTTCACATATGGTGAAGACGGCAAACCCGTGGGTGACATAGAAGGTAATGCGGATTTACTTGTTGAAATTGGTGAACCGGCTTCACAGGAAAGTGAAGAAGACGACAGTATTACAACAGAAGATCAGGAAGAGTCTTCCGAAGATACAAAACAAGCGGAACTTAGAGCTGATATTGCATCCGCAAGAGCTCAAGCTCTTCATGCCGCAATGGACAGAGCAGGTACTGACGAAGAAACGGTAAAAGAAATTATCAATAATGTTTCAGGTCAAGATTTAGTCGACGTAATTAATCTTTACGAAGAAATGTACAGCACAACACTTGAAGATGCAATCAAAGGTGATTTCAGCTGGGTAAGCGGTGAAAGTGATTTATTAAGAAAACTTGACAGTGCAAAATCAGAAGCAAAGGCATATGAAAATATGATTGCCGCAAATCCTAATCTCAATGCACCCGCAAGAACGGAAATAAATCAAGATATGGTTTATGAAGCACAATTGCTAGCATTTAAAGCTGCAACATCAAACCGTCTGGGAACAGATGAACTTGTATTATTTGATATGTTCCAAGAAATGGAAGATGAAGAGCTTAAAAGCTTTATTGAATATGCAAAGAGCAAAAATGTTGATGTAAAAACAACCATAGAAGATGAAACAAGTTTTGAAACACAAAAATCATTAATACAAAGAATAGAAACACTTGAAGGCACACAAGCAAAACCAAGAATCAATGTTGATGCAGAAGCTTCTGAAGAAAGAAGTATGGAACAAATTAGAGCAGATATAGCAACAACAAAAGCTCAAGCTCTGCATGCTGCAATGGACAGAGCAGGTACCGATGAAGAAACGGTAAAAGACATCATCAACAATACCACGGGTCAAGATTTGGTTGATATCATAAACGAATACGAAAGATTATTCGGAACAACACTTGAAGATGCAATTAAAGGTGATTTCAGCTGGGTAAGCGGTGAAAGTGATTTATTAAGAAAACTTGACAGCGCAAAATCAGAAGCAAAAGCATATGAAAATATGATTGCCGCAAATCCCGATCTAAATACACCTGCAAGAACAACAGTAACTCTGGAAGATTTACATGAGGCGCAGCTGCAAGCATTTAAAGCCGCAACAACAAACCGTCTTGGAACAGATGAAAAAATTGTATACCAAATGCTTCAAAACGGATCAATGACAGATGCAGATATAATTGCACTTGATAAAGCCTTAAAAGAAGAAGGCAGCAGCCTTGAAAATGTCATCTGGGGCGAATTTAATAATTTTGGCAGTGTCCATGCAACCTTATTAAGAAAACTTGAAAAATTAGGTCTTATAGATAAGAGTGATGCATCTGAAACAGCATCATAAAATTAATACATTTAATATATTAATTAAAAACAGGGTTTATATGACCCTGTTTTTATTAACATAAAAGCTTTTAAACTATTTGTAAACAATTGTAACGAATTTTTTCATTATTGAAATTCAATAAATCATATATACTTTATATATATGAAAGGTAAAATCACAGGAGCAGCCAAAGTGTCATACGATACACAAATAAATGAATACAAATACAAATATCCTCAAACAAACGGTGCTCAAAACAATGGAGAAACTGCAGCGGCAGAAGGTGCAAAAACTGCAGAGAACAACAAGGTTTTAGATACAGCATTTAGTGATGACACCAAAATACAGCAAGCAAGCGCAAATGCTGTAAGTGCAAATTCTAATGATTTATTTGCACCAGAAGAAGAAACTGCATCGGGTGATACATTCACAACGACTACAGGTACAACGACTGAAGGCGAAAATGTTTATACCGTAGATACAAATGCAGACGTAGAAACCTTGCAAGCACAGCAAGAAACAGTGAATGCACAAGTTGAAGAAGCAGCAAATACACAGGTTGACACTCAAACGGAACTTGAACGTTACACGGATATTATTGCTCGTCAGGATGAGCGCATAGCAACTCTTACCGAAGAAATAGAAACACTTGAACAATCAACACAAAATATTGAACAAGTAAATGCAGCTTTGCTAAAAAGAGTTGAACGTTATGATACTCAAATTTCAAAGCTCGATACTTTAATTCAGGCAAATTCAGGATTCCTTGGAACAATATCAAACGGGATAAACAGCCTTTTTGGCAATGGTGTTGATGTTAATGCGTTAAAAGCACAAAAAGCAACTCTTGAAGCACAAAAAGCAGAAGTTGAAGCTAAAATTGAACAAAATAATTCAACAATTGATACAAACAACAGACAAATTGAAGGCAAAACCTTCATGAAAGAAACCACCGAAGGCTTCAAAGCAAAAAATGAAGAACACGCTGCAGCACTTGAAGAAGAGCTCGCTGCACTTGAAGAAAAAATCAATAACGGAACAGCTACTTTAGAAGAAATAGAAGCCGCAATTAAAGCAGCTAACGAAAAAGAAGGTGTTCAAGCATCAGATGAAGATGTAAGAAAAACCGCTTTGACAATTATGGCTGCAGGAGCTAACGGCAACAAGCAGACAGAAGGCGAGACAAACACAACTCAATTAGATGAGCTTGCCATTCAAGGTTCAAATTATTTAAATACAACAAATGAAAACGGCGAACGCGATGACAGCATTCTGACAGATATGCTTGTAGAGCAAGGGGGCTTTACAGAAGAAGAAGCGGCCCAAAAGATGGAAGTCATTGAAGCAATTGCAACATATGAAGAAATCGGTATTACATTTGATGTATCCGAACTTGCAACAATGACCGCAGCAGAACTGAACTCAGTTACGGAATCTGCAATAATACAAGAAGTTATTAAATCAACTTCAACCAAGGTAATAGGCGGTGCTAAAGCTATTACAAGCAAAAAAGAAATGGATGCACAGGCAGATGCAAGAGATAACTTTATAGCAAGCAACAATGCCTTAAACGGATATTATAATGCAAATGATGTCAACGATTTTGAGGTTCAGGCATTCTTAAAATTAAGCGATAATATGGTTTCAAATATCAACCAGGGTTATGTCTATGATACATCAGCACTTCAACAGATGAGCAGTAATGCAGATGCACTTCTCTCAACATTAATGACGAAAGTAAGCACCACTGAAGGTGTCGGCAGCAGTGAAGAAGCACAATTTATGCAAGAGAAAACAAGAACTGAAGATATTCTTGGGGATGTAGAAAAATCTCTTGAAAATAATGCGGACAGTAACGATAAGTTTAGCGATTGCAAAGTAGAATTTCTGAACCTGACAAGCGGTTTCAATAATGCGGAAAGCGACAGTGAAAAAATATCTTACATAAGATTAATGAAAGAACTTGGCGAAAAAGGCGAAAGAATTCAAGACAATCCGGATAGCCAAAACCCGTATCTTGACGGTTCTTTATGGATTGCAGCATAGAATAATCAAATAAATTCAAAGTCCGGAAACATCTCCGGACTTTTTAATATTATTTAATACAGTTTACACTCCTGCAAAAAATTTGTATAATTTACAAATAGCAAACAGTAGGAGAATTTAATGGAAAATTTAAAAGTTGCAATCGGATGCGATCATGGCGGATTTCATTTGAAAGAAAAAATTAAAGAATATTTAGAAGTTCATAACATTGAACATAAAGACTTCGGTATTTTTCAAAAAGAAGCAAGCGATTACCCCGAAGTTGCAAAAGAAGTATCAAAAGCAGTTGCACAAGGAGAATTTGACAGAGGAATTTTAGTTTGCGGAACAGGTCTTGGCATGAGTATCACTGCTAATAAAACAAAAGGTATAAGAGCCGTTTCTATTGAAAATACTTATTCTGCAAGAGTATCAAGGGCACACAATAATTCAAACGTACTTTGCCTTGGTGAAAGAGTTATAGGCGATTATTTAGCACTTGATATTGTTGATATATGGTTAAAAACAGGTTTTGAAGGCGGAAGACACAAAAAGCGTATCGATATGATTGAGTAATTTTTACACCTTATATGATAATTTGAGAAAATTTATTTTGGTGATAAACTAAAGTTATGAATTAGTAATCCGTTTTTAAGGAAGTTTATAATGTTCGAAAGATTTACCGAAAAAGCAATAAGGGTAATAATGCTCGCCCAAGAGGAAGCAAGACGCCTCGGGCATAATTTTGTAGGCACGGAACAGGTTTTACTTGGTCTTATAGGAGAAGGCTCCGGCGTTGCGGCAAAAACCTTGAAATCAATGGGTGTAAATATTAAGGATGCAAGAGCACAGGTTGAAAAAATAATCGGCAGAGGCTCAGGTTTTGTTGCAGTTGAAATACCCTTTACTCCGAGAGCAAAAAAAGTTCTTGAATTATCATGGGATGAAGCAAGACAATTGGGTCACAATTATATTGGTACAGAACACCTTCTTTTGGGATTAATAAGAGAAGGAGAAGGCGTTGCCGCCAAAGTTCTTGAAAATTTAGGTGTGGATTTAAATAAATGCAGAAGCAATGTAATCAAGCTTCTTGGTGAATCCAGAACCGGCCAGGGTCCGCAGGCAACAACAACGGGTGCACCGCAATCCAAAGCAAAAACGCCAAGTCTTGATGAATTTGGTACGGATTTAACACTTGCAGCACAGGAACAAAGACTTGACCCCGTTGTAGGACGTGAGAAAGAAATTGAAAGAGTAATTCAAATTCTGGCTCGACGCACAAAAAACAACCCTATATTAATCGGTGAACCCGGAGTTGGTAAAACAGCTATTGCGCAAGGCTTAGCAATGAAAATTATTGATTGCGAAGTACCTGATATTTTGGAAAATAAAAAAATTATCCAGCTTGATATGGGTCTGCTTGTTGCAGGAACCAAATACAGAGGCGAATTTGAAGAACGTCTTAAAAAAATTATGGACGAAATTCGTCAGGCAGGAAATATTATTCTTGTAATTGATGAAATGCATACATTAATAGGCGCAGGCGCCGCAGAAGGTGCGATTGATGCTGCCAACATTTTAAAACCCGCATTAAGCCGTGGAGAAATTCAGGTCATAGGTGCTACAACACTTGATGAATACAGAAAACACATCGAAAAGGATTCTGCACTTGAAAGACGTTTCCAGATGGTTCTTGTAGAACAGCCTTCAATTGAAGAAACTATTCAAATAATCAAAGGTTTAAAACCAAAATATGAAGACCACCACAAATTATTTATCTCAGACGAGGCTATTGTTGCCGCAACAGAACTTTCAAGCAAATTTATAACAGAAAGATTTTTGCCGGATAAAGCAATTGACCTTATTGATGAAGCAGCTTCAAAAGTGCGCTTGAATGTTTCAAGCTTACCTCCCGAAGGAAAAGAGCTTGAGAAAGAATTAAAAGCCACTATTAAAGAAAAAGAAGATGCAATAAGAAATCAAGAATTTGAAAAAGCATCTGATTTAAGAGATTTAGAAGCTCAAATTAAAGATAAAATCAGAGAATATCAAGACAGTTGGAAAAATTCTCAAGATGCAAACAAACCAACTGTAGGTGTAGATGAAGTTGCAGCAGTAGTTTCAACTATTACCGGTATTCCCGTTACAAAAATTACGGAAGGTGAATCCGAAAGATTATTAAAACTTGAAGAAACACTTCATGCAAGGGTTATAGGACAAAATGAAGCCGTTGTTGCATTATCTAAAGCAATAAGACGTGCAAGAGTAGGTTTAAAATCACCAAACAGACCGATAGGAAGTTTTATATTTTCCGGTCCTACGGGTGTTGGTAAAACAGAATTGGCTAAAGCGCTTGCAGAAGCAGTGTTTGGTTCTGAAGATAATATCGTAAGAATTGATATGTCTGAATTTATGGAAAAACATACAACATCAAAACTTATCGGATCTCCTCCGGGATACGTAGGTTATGATGACGGCGGTCACATGACAGAAATAATAAGGAAAAAGCCTTATTCTGTTGTGTTGTTTGATGAAATTGAAAAAGCACACCCCGATGTATTCAATATAATGCTTCAAATCCTTGATGATGGACGTTTAACAGACTCCAAAGGCAGACTTGTCAACTTTAAAAATACAATTATTATCATGACATCAAACGTGGGTG
The DNA here is from genome assembly GCA_910588555.1 of Candidatus Gastranaerophilales bacterium. Classification (GTDB taxonomy): domain Bacteria; phylum Cyanobacteriota; class Vampirovibrionia; order Gastranaerophilales; family Gastranaerophilaceae; genus Stercorousia. Next base: position 13,579 of record CAJUPC010000028.1, on the reverse strand, counting down.
CCAGTATGATAACTTCAACCCAAAAACTGGGCTTCTCTGTTTCTCAAGATTCAAAGAAAGATAAATACGAAAAATTAAAAGATACTGTTATGGAAGAGATGAAAAAATCTTTCAGACCGGAATTTTTAAACCGTATTGATGATATTATCGTGTTTGCTCACCTAAGCCAAGAAGAAATCAGACAAATTGTTGATTTAATGCTTAAAGATTTATTTAAGCGCCTTGATGAAAGAGAATTAAAAATTGAAGTGGGCGATGATGTTAAAGATTATCTTGCAAAAGAAGGATATAATGAAGCATACGGCGCAAGGCCTTTAAGAAGGGTGATTCAAAAGAAAATCGAAGATGTTCTTGCGGAAGAAATCCTTACGGGTAAATATGGCGCAAATGATACATTATTAATGAAAATGCAGAATGATACAATTATTATTGAAAAGAAATAATAATTCGATTAATTACTTTATTGCAAAAAAGATTTACAACTATGTAAATCTTTTTTGCTGTTACAAGCAATTTTTATTATTCAGTGTTTTTCTAGATAATGTCCAACATCCTTGAAGGAAATAATATATGAAATTATCCAGCAATTATTCAATACAAAATAACAACAGCTTAAATTCAAACCCAAGTTTTAAAGCAGTTTACACAAACAGCAAGACTGTGGATTTAATTGATACATATATAACTCATGGGGCTCCAAAGCTTAGAAATAATATAAATACATCTATTAAAACACTGGAAGGTTTAACGACAAAATTAAAAACACATGTTGTAATTGAACAAGGTACGGAAGAACTAACGGCAAGAGTTGTTGAAGTTACAGACCATATTGATAAGGATACTTATAAAATAACAGATTATTTAACCAAAGAAATGAAATTGCCTGATGCACTTGAAAGTGCCGTAAAAAAATTAACAGCAAGACAAAATCAAGCAGAAAAGGCAAAACAACCAATCAGACAGCGCTTTCCCGGTAGAAATTCTTTGGATATAAAAGGATGAAAATAGGTATACCAAACTTTACAGGAAATATACACATTCAAGGCAAGGCTCTAATGAAACTTGCGAAATTAACATCTGAAAATGATGAACAAAAAGCACAAGAAACCTACACTAAGCTTAGCACATTATCAAAATCCCATGATTACGACTTAATGATTAAACTTAATAGTCAAGACGCAATTGTTGTTACAAAATTAAATCCGTTAACAGAAGATACTGTAGAACTAGCATGTAATAATGACTTCGTACAAGGCATGAAAGAAGCGATTGAGACACTAGAATCGGAAGATATAGATTCGCAACAAAAATCATTTACATCAGATTTAAATAGGCATAGGATTATTTCGCAAATGCGAAATATAAAATAATAAATAACTTGCGAAATTCTTATTATCTTAATACAATAGAAATATCAATGGAGAGGTGTCCGAGTGGTTTAAGGTGCAGATTTAAAAGTGCACATTTTTTACACATTTTATATTTTTTAAATAATCCTTAAAATATAGGAAAATAAGGCTTTTTTAAAGAATATAAAATTTTTTATTTTTTAACTTTTTTAATGTTTTTAAAATTTTTGGGCGCAAAATGGGCGCAAAATTTTTATACACAGAAAATCTGAGAATTTTGTGAGAATGATTTTAAAGGAGGAATTACCATGTATAAAAGTGAAAACGATGAAATCTTAAACAATAAGGAGTTGTATTTTGAATGCAACCATATTGACGATTTAGCAGGATATGAACTTTTAAAAAAAGATATAAGAATCACGCCTCAAAATGCAGTATTTGATAAGGATAGTAAAATAAGGTTAATTTCTAACCCTAAAAGCCCTTATGGGTTCTCATCTTGTTGTTTAAGGGGTGATAAATGGGAATATATGGGCTTTGGACATTCAGGAGCAGCAAGTATTGTTACTGCTCTTTTGAAAAAACTACAAAAGCATCAAAAAATAGCAAATCAATTGGCTCTTTGTGATTATGAATTAGAACATGGCATAATTGGACTTGAAACGCAAGGACGGTTAAGTGTAATTGAGTTATGCCAGCAAAAACAAAGAAAACTAGACGAAATTAAAGAAATCGTCACAAAACGAGATTACTTAAATTATGATGAATGTCTTGACGATATTTTAGAAATCTTAACATCTTAAAGCCATTAAAAATTCGGCTTTGAAATTTTAACGAGAGGTTTGTTTACTAAAGTTTTGTTGTTATTTTTTTAATAGAAAATATTACACTAAAATATTCCAAATATGAAAACAGCGCACCGCCAAAATGACGAGTGCGCTGCTTGAAAATATTATACACCATTTTGTTAACGTCAACAAGACATCTAAATCCTCTCCCTGTACCACTTCACCTTGCCCCGGATATAATCCCCCACCCCATGGGCTACTAAATCGGGTTTGTAAGGCAGAAAATTAATGTCAATTTTCCCCTTGCTTGAAGTTTCAGGATGTTTTAATCCAAACTCATAATGTGTTAAGACTGTATCGGGCGTAATTGCAATCTCGTATTGTTTGCAAAGTTCGGCACATTTTTTAAACAGTGCTTCCATTTGAACTTCACAAAGCGGGAACTGCCCCACGTGTTTTGGGTCATTATATCCAAGCATTCCACAAGCAGCAATACCGACACTTCCGGTATTCCCGCCACCCGTATGCGCTGCGTATTTTCCATCGTTGCAATTTAAGTTATCCTCCGGTTTAAATTTTCCCGCTGTAACTTTGCCGTTTTTATCCACAACAAAGTGATAATGGGTTAAATCAAGACTGTTCGGAAAATTGGTTCCTGCAGTCCAATGGATGATTATTCTTTTCACATTTCCCCCTAATTAGAATGTTTTTGCATAATCAATTGTTTTATAAACTTAGTATCTTCAAGGATAATATCTGTTTTGGTATCATTTTTATTTAATTGAACTTTCATCTCTTCCACTTCAACCTCAAGTTTTTGAACCCTTTTTGGTATACCGTCCATTGTAAAAATCCAAAATGCACCTGTGACAATAAGTCCCACTATAGTTACTATGCTTTGAATGTGCTTAAAAATATTTTCCATTAATTCCAGACTCCTAATTTAACTTATTTTGTCCATCTACAACTTAGCTCATGATACAGCTCATCAGGTGTAATTTCAGGATTTAATTCAGTTAAAATACCTTGTTTTTGTAATTCTCTTAAATGTAATTCCGAACAATGTCTTCGCCATTTTGATTGTCGCTTTGTAAAAGCACTTCTGATGGCCGAAAAATACGGATAGAATTCTCCGATATGTTCGGCAATATTTGCACTAAACATCTCTATATTTAAATCAATGTTCCTCAAAATCAGTACATAATCATCAGCTGTTTTTAAAAGATAATCTGCCAAAGATTGCACTTTTGCCCTCAACGGTTTCATATCAAAAAGCATTATTTGGCCTTGATATTTAATTATCGAGCCAGTATGCGAAGGCACAAAGCATTCCTTCTTATTCTTGCACCTTTCGACCCAGCAAACCGTTTTTGATACCAAGGAATTATTTTTAGTAAAAATGGCACTGCCGATTAAGGTTTTAGAATGCAATGCTATCCATACTTTTATTTCTTCAGGCGTTAAACCTTTAAAATCCTTATCATGATAAACGTCAATCATTCTTCTTCCTCATTATCGGCGGGCTGATTTGAGCTTGTTCCAGAGGCTTTGCCCGCACCGTTTGTTTCTTCCGCGGATTCTTCCTTTACGGGTAATTCTCCGTTTGCAATTTTAAACATATTGTCAATTTGTTCAGGTGTAATGTTTAATTTGGCCCCCATGATATCAAGCAAGGGATTGTCGCGCTTTAAAGTTTCGCACAAATCCCACTCAGCCTGTGCATCTTCATTTGTAGCAATTAAATCCTTAAGCTGTTTATAAGTTATTCCAAGTTCCTTTAATTGTAGCCATAAAACGCGTTTTGTCATTGTAAGATTATTCAAGCGTTCTCTTTCTTCCTTTTCTTTTTCTGTCTCATAAACTTCCGTATTATCTGTTACAATTCCATCAACGAGCTTTTCAAACGGTTCAAGCGCAACCATTCCCTCTTCTGTCTCTTCAATGTCTAAACCTTGACTATGGTTGTATTTAACGATAAAATCTGCTCGTTCATTGTCTGTATATGGTTTTTCAAGTCTATAACTCATATTAATACTCTCCTTATGCTAAATAACCGCAAGCTATCCAACTAAACTCTCTATTTGAACTATTAGAATAGCTAAATCCTCTTTTTGTAGGCGTATGTGGAAACTCTGAGCTAAATATTGCGTCATTGACATAAGTTAAACAATTGCCGCCTAAAGTATATTGAGTATTTGCAAAAGGTTTTAAATAAACTACGGTACCTGAACTCCTATTTGTATATCTCCCACCTTGCTCACACCATTTATCAGACCAAATCCGATACCAAGAACTGCCATTAACATATGTTTCTGTTATATGCGGCACTGTGGAATTAGATAAATCAATATTCGCCTTATTTGCCTCAAGATTTCTTAAATCCCCCGTTAGTTTCTCTGTATCAATATTTGCAGTATTTATAAGAGTATTACCGACACAGAAATAAAGAAGCATTTTTGTACTTTTGGGCTGAACGGTGGGTGAAGCTCCATAGGTAGGGTCACATAATGAAGCATCAAAACCCATACCAACATCATTAGAAGTTTGAGAACCAGCACCATAGCCTTGAGGGGATAAAAATTTAAAAGGCGGTACATTCTGATGAGGTGTGTCATCTGCAAATACTACATATGCACCGTCAGCAGTTTTTATATTCGGCAACCCTGCGGGTACATACTTGCCTGCTTCATTGGGATTTCCCGTCATCTGAAAAAACCAATCGGTGCGGGGTAAAAATACCCTTTTATTTTCGGTATCAATCCCAAAGTAATAAGCAACACCTGTGTCCTGGTAGATATTATCAATTATGGGCTTTGCGGCTATATCATAAAAATAATGTCCATTCGGATTTTTTAATACAACATCTGCACCCGTCCACCATCTGGCACCATTAATATTGATATATGATTCCTTGAGGTCAATTAAACCGTTAAAAGCCGAAGTGCTATCATCATCTCTACCAAGGATTACATCAGGGGTACTCCAATAGCATTCCGTTTGAACCTGCTCGCCTTGCAAAACACCATTAATATACAGCTGAATTTTTTGACCATCCCATGTAAATTTTGCAACATAAGTAGTATTTGGTTCTAATGCATATGCAGTTTTAATAAAAGGACCCCATGTATTACCGTTTAAGGGCATCTCTACTTCTAGCTCATTTTTGGAAGTAAATACAATCTGCGGCGTACTTATGTTCTTTAGCTGCCCAAAAATTCCACAATGTATATTGGGCAATGTGCTTGCTGTGGTAAATTTAGCTGTCATTTCAAAGCTTGTAATAGAAGCAGGCAAAGAAAACAAAGGAGAAGTTTTCGCGTAATTAGACTCCGAAAAACCGCTAACTACCCCATTACCAATATTCAGATTGCCTGTTGTGGTTATATCATTTCTTATAGCCTCTAAAGTATTTGAGGGGTTTGTATATTCCTCTAAACATTTAGTGTAAAATGCAGTATCGGCCGTCAAGGTATAAGTTCCCTGCAAAGCTTTTCCAACTGCTTCTTCGCCTTCTAAAACATGGTCAGAGATTATAATATCTCCAAGGTTATATTTACCGCCTGAATCGCCGCCGAAAGAAACTTTTTTCCAATTGGTATTATCAGTTAAGGGATTTCCGATATTATTGTCTTTTAATGATTCATAAATCACTTTTTCTTTATTAATAATCCCCGTAGCCCATTCGTATTTATTAAAAACCTCTGTAGTACTATATTTCCGCAGGTCGCAAGCTTCGATTCCTTCTTCAATATGATTCATATTATCGGCATTTACAGGAGTTCCAAGCTCCGAAACAAGTCCAAAACTATCAATTAAGGTTACAGAACCATCAGAATTGTTACTTATTTCATAAGTTCTTGGTCTTTCGACTTCTTGGTCAACCCAATTATTTTTTACGTAACCCATTAATACCCCTCTATTTGCCCAAACATAATATTTAAAAGTCCAACGTTGTTTTGGATTGCACGGGAGATTGTGCCTAGCAAATCTTCATCACCCCGCCAAATTCCTTTAATCCCTTCGATAATATCAAGCGTTTCTACACACAATTGTTTTAAAGTCTTAAAATTCATTTCAAATGGAATAATTTTGCTTGCTTTTTCTAAATATTCGCTTGAATGTAAAGGTTTGTAACAATGTCCTAAAAGGCAAACCTCATTTAAACTATCAATAAAATCATCCATATCGACAGTAAATCTATCTGCAAATTCGTGATTACCATAAAAATTAGGGCCGCTGCAATTATAGTGAATATCTTTTGCGTAGCGTTGAATTGCAATAAGATGTGCGATTAAATTGTCTATATCTTCTCTATTCATAAAGAAATTATAAATTTTTGATAATCGGGCAAAATTAAAGAGGCTCTGTACCACAAACAAACGTACCACAGCGCCTGAAATATTCTGTGACAATAATATCAAATGTCAAATACGCCGGTTTTGCAGTCTTGACGGCTTTTTCCATCTGTTCATAATTTGGGTCTTGCACAATTATTCTAAAATGGTAATTTCCACTATCATTAATAATGTAAATTTGGGGGTTTTCAAGATTATTTTGGATTAAAAGCCTTAAATTTTTCCAATTTAAAGTTTTTTTACGAGCAAGTTTATTTAAAATTCTTTGCCTGCGTTGTTGCAGACTTAAAGAGCTATCATAAGGTAGGCTAAAATCCTTTTCCCAGCGTGCGATAAATTTCTCTGTAGTTTTTACATATAATTCTTTTATAAGCTGCGAAATATCATCCCTTAAAAGTTGTATTTCAGGGTCAATTGCAAGTAAAACATCTTTTATACCAATAATATTAGTCACACATTTTGGCAAGTGTTCATTATCGTAAATTGCCATAATTAGCCCCCGTTTTTCTTTCTTGCGCGGCTTTTTGGAACATAATTAATGATATTTACATCACCTATAACAGGATAATCCGTATCTGAAATATTTAATGACGTACTTTGTCCATTTAAAGTGTATTCAACAACATCTTCAACACCTGAACAATCAAATAAAAATTCTGAAACTTTAAAATATGACACGGTTTTATCAACTGTTGGTAAATATTTTTTAAGTTTTTCTTCGAGTTCATCTTGAACATCAACGGGCTCAAACCCTTCTTTTAAAACAACCGTGGCCTCAACATTTGCATAAATATAATTCAAGGCATTTACTATAATTGTAGCGTTAATTGGTTGGACTTCGTCTATATGGTCGTGCACAGCTTGTTTTAAGTCTTCTGATACCGTTGCATCAATTGCAGAGATAAAAACACCTACATTTCCAGGGCCCATAACCTCTGCAGATTTTATAACCGCTTTTTGTACCCCGGGCACTTCTCTTGCCCATTTTTCATATTGTTTTTCATTTGCATTTGTTGCATCTTCCGCTAAATAATCTAAAATTCTTTGGCGATAAATTTCGATATCTTCATCATCAAACCCATCGTAAGCGGGTTCGGGGTTGTTAACAGTTTTTAAGCCTGTATATTCTGTTAGAAATTTATTTATAGAATTTGCAGGTACATTGCCTATAATGCCTTTTGTTTCGCATTTTGCCTTAACCCTTGCAACTCCTGAAGAATTGATTTTCTTATATTCTTGCACAGTATAAATAAGATTGTTATAAATAGCTTTAACGTTTTGGTTAATAACGGCAAATTGGTCGCCTGTGATTTCCAAATAAACTGTGGCGCTTTGTTTTTTTCTTGCGGGTATTCCATAATCTGCGCCGCATTTTTCCAAATCTTCCATGGTAGGTGCTGTTGTTACAAAGCATTTATCGGCTATTTTATCTAGTTCAGTATCTTCAACGTTTGCTAACTCATAAGCGACAGAGCCTATAATCTGCTGCGAAAATCCGCCTTCTAAAAGGTTTGCAGGAATTTCTAATCTTTCATTTATTCTTTCTTGTATTTCTTCTTGTGTTCCCATTTTTACCCCTTATTGGTTATAAGTATAGCTCTGCGCTATACTGCCATAAATTGTATTTACTGCAAAAAAGCATTCAACCTTTGCGCCTTTTTGTTCAATTTGAAAATCTGTGAGGCTTGTTATATATGGATTACAAAGCAGGCATTCTTCAATCATTCGCCTTAATTCTGAATATAAAAGTTGTTTTGCCAAATACCGCCCAATGAGCGTATGAATTTCATTGCCATAATCAGTCGAATAAGCAAGATAAGTAAAGCGACTTGCCTGACGCGCAAACCATATCCAAACTTTTATCGCCTCGTTTTTTTCAACATAATAATATTGCCCACCACGGGTTTTTAGTTGCCCTGTCTCAAAATCAAAGGCAAGTTCTCTAAAAATTGGTAATTCCGATTTTTCTACTTTTTTTGTTTCTTCTGTTAATGTGGTTGGTATAAAAGCGTAGTTACTGCTCACTTTGTACCCCCAAATTTTGTACTTTTCCCAAAATCAAATACGTGTTGTTTCCAAGCTTTTGTACTGTAATATAATCGCCCATATGCAGTATAAATCTATCATGTAGTGTTTTTGTCCAATTGTAAAAATCGGTTAAAAACTGCTTTTGAGTACCTGAAATTTCAACATCCGACACTGGGGAATTATCAGCCTGCCATAAAGCCGGGTTAATGGTTTGCGGGCTATCCATCGAAGCTAAATCAAGTTCAATATTTTTATCTAAAAGAAGATTGTTGATATAAATTGTGTCACCATTTTTCAAACTCAGCTCTAATCCCTGATACTGGATTGCAAAAGGTTCAAGCTCCAAAATTTGCCCAATCTGCACTGGGGATTGTTGCACTTTTTTTGCCTGATTCCGCATTACTTCAACAGTTTTACCCAAGCTTGACATGCTTTATCTCCAATTCCATATATTTATTCCCATTCTCTATTACATGGTGGTCAGTTTGTATTTCAAACGTGCCCTCAAAGGCATTTACAGGCTCTTTTACTGTAATAAATTTTCCCGAAATACAGTCATTATTATTATTAACTACAATGCTGCCTTCATTCGTAACTCCTTTGAGAAGTTTCTTGGCCTCTGCAAGATTGTTTTTGCAATCTTTGTTATAGTTATATACTTCTTGAAATAAGCCGAATTTTTGAAGATTTTCAGTATCTTCAACGGCATTTAAAATTTTCCCGTTATTATCAATAATCAAAACTCTTGTCACCATATCTGATATAGATTGAGAAAAGCTTGATGAACGAATGTTTTTTCCAATTTCAAAAGTTTGAATAATATTATGGTCAGCAAGTTTTAATGTACTGCCATCCATATAAAGTGTATATCGTTCAAACATAGTGTCCAACGCAGTTTTTAGAACATCATAATAGGTTAAATCCCCGGTTGATACTATATTATGCACATGGGTATTTTCGACATTAACGCCGTTTTTTATCCCAAAAGCGCCGCAAATATTATTACAAAGCTCATTTAGCGTTCCGCGCATTCTGCCTATAAACTTAGAGCGCATGACACGAGCCAGTAAATCCTGGCAAGTAACGGAAATTGTGTCATCATCCGTATTATATGGCAATGTTTCGATGTAACCTAAAAACAGGGTTTTATCATCTTCAATCCATTCAACCTTATCACCCACTTTTGCTTTATATCGTGGCAAATCTTTAACAAGAGGATTGTATAAAAAACTAAATGAAAGCGTGCGACACCCAATATCTTTAGCCCCACTCCAACTTAGTCCCTCAAATACAGTTAATATGGTTTGTTCTTTATTATCGCTTGTAATTTTTATCATATAGGCAACATCTCCACAATTTGCCCAGCCAAAGTGATATTAGGGTCTGTGATGTGGTTCCTGTCAGCCAATTCCTGCCATTTGCCGCCATAAGTTAATTTTGCAAGTTTATAAATGGTTTGCCCGGTTTGACCCGTAATTTGTGATGGCACATATTTATCTATAGTGCGCTTTTTCAACTTTACCATATTGCTATCCTCGGGCACATAAGGCTCTGGCTGTTCTTCTGGATTTTTGTATTCAACTAAATCTATTGTGTAACCCAAATCACTTGTGGTTTCTCTAATCCGTGATACGTGATTTTCAATCGTAAATTCCGCGTTTAAATGTCCTGAAATTATAACCCGGATAATTTCATCATCATCAACCCAGCGATTTATCATATCCACGGTCTCTTGCAAACTATACGCCTTATAATCCAATTGCCTTACAAGACTTGCAAGCAGGGCAAAATATGTATTGCTGTCAGGAAAAATATTTGTTAAAGTCAGGCGTTTGAGCTTTTTACCGCCCCTTACAGACACTTCGCCATAATCGAGAATATTGTATGTTTTGACCTCTTTACTATTTGAAATGTCGGTCGTTTCAGGATTTAACGGAAGAGTTATGCTCTCCCCTGTTTTTGCACAATAAAGCTGTATAAACAAACGTTTTCCCATAAAATTAATTTTATGAGGTTTGAAAACGGGCTAAAAAAGGCTTTGGAAAACCAAAGCCTTCAAATTACGTGTTAGATTGAAAAACCAATATTGCTTTCTTTATAGTATCTTCGAGAATTTTCATAATCATCATAATTATTATAATTATTCATTTCATCATTCATCGAACGATACCTTCTTCGCATATTTTCATCCTCATAAAATGGGTCATAGGTTCTTTCGCTTCTGTAATGTCTGTGCCTGTTTTCTTCGCCATACATATCCGGGTTTTCGTGATAATCTCTTTCGCCCCGCATGTTGTATTTTTGTTTATGTTGATAGGCACCGCGGTAAAGTTTAGTTTCTTCGTCATTGTCTTCAAGTAAGCATTTAGCAAATTTCAAATATATACTCGGGTCTGTAACATATTTGCAGCACTTTGCATAAAGCATATTTACCAAATAGGCATAATCGTATTCGGTAAAGTCCGTGTTTTCAAAGTTGATTTTTGCATTTTTCTTAATATCTTCAAAATTCCACTTTGCGCCTCTGCCGTTTTCATTTGCCCATTTTAGCTTTTCAACAAGCTCTTCATATTTTTTTCTGCTCGAAATATGCCCACCGTGGTTTCTAAAGGCCTGAAGCATTTTTTCAACCATTTCAGGGTCGCGCCTATACATTTGTTTTGCCATTTCTACAACTTTTTCCGGGCATTTTTCAACCATATATTCTAGTTTTTCTGTCATTTCTTCCATTGCTGCCTCCTTCTAGGCGTTTGCCCGATTACACGGGGTTGTATGCAGTATTACATAAGGCGTGCCACTTGCAGGCACCACATAAGTTCCCTTCGACCTTTTAGGAACTCTGTTGCTCAAAATTGGCAAAGAAAAGCGGTTAAGTAAATCTACGGCTGTTCCGTTAACTATAACCTGTACAGGCAAAGGTGCCCCTGTAACAACTTCGCTAATTCTTCTGCACCCTGTTATAATATTAAAAGGCTCAAGAGAGCTGATATTTGTACTATTTGAAACTGTAAGCGCTACATTAGTTGCAGTTGCAGCCACAGCTTCAAGATAATGGTCTGTTTTATTACATTTGCAATTATTACACATTTTAAATACCTCTTTTTACTGTTTTAAAAACAGGGGCAATTAAGCCCCTGCCTTAATTTCTTTACGCAAATTGGCTATAACCGTTGCACCCACAAGGATTAATTGCCTGATTAGGGTTGCAAGTAATATATGCAGGAATTGGGCAAGGCTGCAATTTATTCACCAAATAAGCGTTTTGGTTTGCCTGAGAAATTGCAAAATCCTTAGATTGTGCAAGTGCTGTAAGCTCGGTGATTTTAGTTTGCAAAGACTCAATTTTGTTTTGAGTAATTAAATCACGAGTTGCATTGCCTTCAGCGTGGATTGCATTTACGATGTCGCAAGTGTTTTGAGCATTTGCATATTTTACACTCTCAATTTGTCTTTGAGTTTCGCAGCAACAATCTTTAGCACTGTAGCGGTTTTCAGCTATTCCGGCGTTAATTGCTGCAAAGCCTGAACATAAATCACGTGCTAATTGATTTTGTGATTGTAAATTGTTTGTGTTCATAGCATAGAAGCCATCGCACAAGCCGTTTTTAATACCTTCTTGCCCTCTTAAAAGGGTTTGGGTGTCAAAACCGTTTTGCATACCAATTCCATTACCTCCGCCAAATCCGCCACCGAAGCCACCGCCCCAGCCGCCAAATAAAGCAAATAAAACTAAAATTGCAAGCCAATCGCCGCCAAATCCGCCCATACCGTAGCCATTGCCCATGCCAAAACTTGGCCTTGTAACAGCTGCAATATCAGCTGCAGATAAATTTTCCATAATGTACCTCTTTCTTTTTCATCGTGTAACTTCAAAATCACACCCGCGCCATTTGGCTAAGTGGTACATCACGCTTATAAAAGCGGATTAAAATCTTTAAGCGCCGGGGTTGCCGTTGCTTAAAGTATTGTATAAATTACCTAGATAATTGTTAAATTCTTCAGGGCTTTTATTTCTGACTATATTCATTGCTTTTTGAAAATTCGGATTATTTCCAAATCTTTGTTGAAAAAACTGCTCAGGATTAGCTTGCTGCATCGCCATTTTATATGTATTTTCAATCTCCGTACGCATTTGTGGCGGGATTTTTGCCATCATTATATTTTGTAAAATATTATTCATCATCTTTTACCGCCTTTTTGTTTTCTTTTGCTTTTGGCTCTTTTTTAATTATTTCATCCAGCATCCCGTAAAGATAATCAAGCTTTTCATTAATTTTGCTTATTTCATCTTTTTTAGGTTCTTCTTTTGGGGTTTCAGCAAAAACATATTTTCCAAAAAAAGCACCGCCGGTGTTTGCATTAAATTGCCTTAAATAAACTTCATTTTTTGCCTGGTTGAAATAGCAAACAAGATTTCCGCTTAAATCAATAGGCGCATTTTTAGCTTCTTCAATGCTAGCAACAGGAATTGCACCATTTCTAAACATAGAGTAATTGCCGTACATAAAAAATGACCTCCATACTTTTAGCATAGAGGCAATTTAAAGAAAATCTTCTAAAGGAATTTAACAAAACTCTAAAAATTATAAAATATCAACAATTTCTCGTAAAGAGACGTCATCAATAAAGGCTTCAAACTTTGCAAGTGCAGGATTTAAAACATTATGATAATGGCTGTTTGAAAAACCCAGTTTATCTGCAACATCAAAGGCAGGGAGCTTTTTAATATAAGTAAGATTTAAAATTTGGAACTCTCTGTCAGTCATTCTTGTTTTATATCTGGCAAGTAATTTGGCGAGATGAATTTTGCCTTTTTGAGTTTTCCCCAAAGCTCTTAAAATTTGTCTGAATTGCATAAATAACCTGTTCATTTATATTTTCAACATAACAAACATTTTATCATGCACAAAATCGGCTAGCTGTTCAACTATGCCGTAAAAACAATATTTAATTAAACTACAAGTATTTCAAAATTCTTAATAAAAATATTGAAATCCAAACAGTTAGTTATATTATAGCACAAGCGTATCCGGCAGTCAAATATGCACAACAGCTTATT
>CAJUPC010000027.1 GCA_910588555.1 Candidatus Gastranaerophilales bacterium | reverse complement strand
GGAGGTATTTATATGTCAAGATTTAAGCATAGTGCTATGATTGCCCCCCCCCCGACACTATCGGTTTAAAATTTTTTAGGGCATTTACTTTAGCGGAGCTTTTAATCACTTTAGCAATCATTGGTGTGGTTGCGGTTATTGTGTTGCCTAGTTTAATCACTAATGTTAATGACAGGGTTAACGCAGAAAAAATTAGAAGTACAAAGTACAAGTTTACTAAAGCTACGGACCATATGAAATCGTTAGGATTAATTGGACCTTATTCCAGTACGGACGCGTTTGTGGATGAACTGCAAAAATATTTCAAGATTGCGAAAAGATGTGATGCTGACCATATTAGAGCGTGTTGGCCCACGGATACCGTTAAACTGGAAGATGGTAAAGAATGGGAAATATCTAAAACCAAAACAGGTAAGCAGTTAAAAATGAATACCGATGATACTCATGATTATACAAGTGATAACGTAGCAATTATTACTGCGGACGGTACACCTATGATTTTAAACTACAACAAAAAATGTGAATCATTAGACCCTATGAAAACTTACGGGTGGTCTACAAGTAACGGCAAACCTGAAAGTAACGCGACTGCAGGTTGTGTGGCAGCGGTATTTGAAATCAACGGTAATGGAAGACCAAATACGTTTAGAAAAGATGTTGTGGCGTTTAACGCTAATGGTTTAGGTTCATCCTGTGCGATTGAAGTAAACGGCAAATGTTTTGGCGCACCGTTTAGACCTACACCAATGACTTATGCGGAATGTGAGGCGGAAAAGGCAAATTTAGGCATACGGGAATGTTGTCCTACAAGTTATTGTCGTAATAACGATTACTGGGCTGGAGCTGTAAAACAATGCGGTGGAACTAACAAAATGGCATCTATAGTAGACTTAGGAAAAATAGCAAGCTTATTATATGAGGGTAATCCAACAATTGATACTACTTTGTGGGGAAGAACAGACGGCCTCAAATACAACGGTAAAGCAAGCCAATATGGACTTCCTGAACCGGACTTCTACGTTTGGTCTGGTGAGGAGTACTCCTACTATTACGCGCAGAACATGGACTTCTTCGCCACGTACACGTCCTTTGGCGACTTCCGCTACAACTCCTACTATTTGGGGCTGTGCTTAGGTGATTAATCATTCAATAATTCAATCATACAAAGTCGGGGTTTACACCCCGACTTTGTTATTTAAAATATATTAAATAGTGTTAAAAATCCTGTCGCCTGCATCGCCCATGCCTGGAACAATATAGCCTTTTTCGTTTAAACATTTATCAACTGCTGCTGTTATGATTTCTATATCAGGATAGTGACGGTGAATGTTTTCAATTCCTTGCGGTGCGGCAATGATACAAATTACCTTAATATTTTCAATAGGAATTCCCTTATCCGCATATAATTTAATAGCTTCAATCAAAGAATTTCCAGTTGCCAACATCGGGTCTGTAATATAAATATAGAATTTTTCAGGATTTGGTGCTTCCATTGGGACCTTATTGTAATACCAAACAGGCTTTAATGTTTCTTCATCCCTGTACATCCCGATATGGCGAATTGTTGCCTGAGGCAAAATATCAATTGCCTCATCCGTAAAAATTAAACCTGCACGCAATATAGGAGAAATTATCAAATTAATATCAGGGTCTACGGTTTTGGCAGTGAAAGTTGTCAAAGGCGTTGTAATTTCCGTATCAACAAGCGGAAGATTTTTGGAAGCCTCATACAAAAGACATCTTGTAATTTTTCTTGTAGCAATCCTGACTCCCTGACTGTCAGTATCTTTGTCACGCATTGTGCACAAATTCAAATTAATAACAGGATTACTAATTACTCTGACGTTTTCCATTCTTCTCTCCTTTTTTAATCATCCCATCAAGCATATCCATATTATTATGAACACCTTCAATACCTTTACTAATACCATCAACATCTGCTTCATTTGCAAAAAATGACATTCTACTCATAATTGAGCCTATTTTATCAAACATATCATTCAAAAGTCCTAAAGAGTCATGAAGTCTTTTCGGCGACTGAACCGCAATAATTTTCTTTGATGCAAGACTTTCTTCTGTCGGAGGATAAATTTCAAGCGACTTTGAACCGCCCATACCGCTGAATTCTACAGTAGCAACAGAACCTTTAGGCAAAGTTACATCTTTTTCGGTTATTACAACTTTCAAATAAACTTCATTAGAAACAATTTTAATTTTATCAATATAACCAACCTGAACACCCATAAATTTTACGGGCGACCCAACTATGACACCGTCAACATCAGGCATAAACAACTGATATGTTACAAGCTCTTTTGCCTTGTTGTGCCTGTGAATTCTAATACCCGCAACCGTAATACACAAGATAAAAAACCATATCGCAAATTCAATCCAAATATATTTATGAATATCGTCAGTTTTTTTCATAAAACAATTATACAATAATTCATAAATTTTTGCTACTTGATTAAATTTTATTTGTATTATATTATTGAAGATAATTAATAAAAAAGTGAGGAAAATTATGATGGACCAAATAATAAGAGTCGCATGGGACTTGAATGAAAACACAGAAAACAGATACCAGCTTGTATATGAAATTGCAGAATTAGCAAAAAAACTGGTTGATGAAACTCAAGCTAAAAAAGCTCATGATGATTTCAATTTTGAAGAAAATTTTGATACAACTTACAAAAAAGAAAATCCCGTTGAACACGCTATTATGGTAAAAGCCGCAGAAGCTGACGACGACAGATTGGTAGGTTAGCACAGTCCTTCGGGCTTTAATTTTACAAATTTTGAACAAAAAGTTAGGGGTGACTCTAACTTTTTGATTAGGGGTATTAATGGATAAAACAATTAAATTTTTAAACGAAAAAACAAATAATTTTAAACCTGAAATCGGTATAATTTTGGGTTCAGGTCTTGGTGAACTTGCTGATGAACATTGCGAATATGCTGTTCCTTATAATGATATTCCGAATTTTGTAAAATCAACCGTAAAAGGTCATAAAGGCAGACTTGTTTTTGCAGATATGCAGGGGAAAAAAGTCGTAATGATGCAGGGCAGAAATCATTTTTACGAAGGCCATTCCATGCAGGAAATAACGTACCCGGTCAAAGTCATGAAAGCATTAGGCGTAAAAACTTTAATCCTCACAAACGCTGCAGGTGCAGTAAACGAAAGTTACAGACCGTCTGATTTAATGCTTATAACAGACCATATCAATTTTACGGGTTCAAATCCCCTAATTGGTCCGAATGATGAAACTTTAGGCGAAAGATTTCCCGATATGTCGGAAGTTTATAAAAAATCACTTATAGAACTTGCAGAAAAGTGTGCGGAAAAATTGGGAATAGATGTTCAAAAAGGTATCTATTGGGCAAATTCAGGTCCAAGTTATGAAACTCCGGCAGAAATCAATATGATTAGAAAACTTGGCGGCGACGCTGTCGGAATGTCAACAGTTCCGGAGGCAATCGTTGCAAATTACTGCGGAATGAATATTCTCGGAATAAGCTGTATTACAAATGCGGCAAGCTCATCCTCTGGCGAAAAACTCTCGCACGAAGAGGTTATTGAAGCAGCAAATAATGCAAAATCTAAATTTAAATCACTTATTTTAGAAGTTCTTTCAAATCTGTAAGCTTTTCTTCGCTTCCGCTTTCAAAGTAAATTCTTAACAGAGGCTCTGTTCCGCTCGGACGAACAAGAACCCAGCTTTCATTGTCGTCAAAATAGAGTTTGACACCGTCTTTTGTATCAATATTTTTGACTTTGAATTCACCGATTGAAGTCTTATTTTTGAATTCTTCCAAAACAGGTTTGACCTCGTCAAAATTTTCAAGATGTTTGTCAATTCTATCATTAAAGAATTCACAACCCGCCAAATCATACAAATCGTTTTGCAGTTCAACAAGTGATTTGTTTTCATAAGCCATTGCTTCTAATATCAACAAGTTTGCAAGAATGCCGTCTTTTTCGGGAATATGCCCTTGAATACTTAATCCGCCTGATTCTTCACCCCCGATAATCGGATTAAACTTTCTCATAGCTTCACCGACATGCTTAAACCCTACGGCTGTTTCAACAACTTCCACACCGAGTTTTTCAGCGATTTTGTTTAATAAAAGGCTTGCACCGACTGTTTTGACAAGCGAACCTGAATAATTTTTATGTTTTTTCAAATGCATTAAAAGTATTGCAATAATTTCGTTCGGAGAAACATATTCACCGTTTTCATTTATAACACCAAACCTGTCAGAGTCACCGTCGTTTGCAAAACCTACAGAATTTTCTGTATTTTTAACTTTTTCAATCAATTCTTTCAAAAATTTCGGTTTAGGCTCCGGCATTCCGCCGCCAAAATTCACGTCATGAAACATATGCAAACTGTCATATTTAATCCCATGCCTGTCAAGAAGTTTGTCAAAATACCCGATACTTGCGGCATAAAGTCCGTCAAAAATTATATTTTTATCAAGTTTTTTAATTGCGTCAATATCAATAAGTTTTTCAATATGAGCAAAATAATCGGGGGCGAAATTGTATTTTTCTACATGTCCTTTGAATTCGGAATTAAAAGGCACATTCAGATTAAACATTAATTCATCGGTAATATCAGAAGTAGCAGGTCCTGCGTAATCAGGAATAAATTTTATTCCGAGATATTCAGGCGGATTATGCGACGCTGTAAACATAAGAGCGCAGGCATTTAAGTGCTTTGCGTTGTAGGCAAGAACAGGAGTTGGAATAACTTTGTCCGATAATAAAACATTAAACCCGTAATTTGCAAGTTGTTCAGCTGTTTGCGATGCAAATTCAAATGCCATATTTCTCGGGTCATACCCTACAATAAGCTTTTTATCCAAACCAAAATTATCAAAAACATATTTTCCGATTGCTTTTGTAACAGTTTCTACATTCTCTTTGTTAAAATCTTTTCCTACAACAGCTCTCCAGCCGTCTGTTCCAAATTTAATATTTCCCATTAATCTTGCCTCATTCTTCTCTATCTGTTATAATAATATAAAAAATTTGGAGCGCAAATGTTTAATTTCGAAAATGTTAAAAGAATAGCATATTTAGGGCCTCAGGCTTCTTTCACGGAAATGGCAAAAGATTATTTTTGTGACAAATTCAATATAAATGCATATCCCGAACCTTTGCAGACAATTAAACAGGTTGTGGAATTTGTTGACGAAAATCCTGACACATTAGGCGTTCTTGCTGTCGAAAATTCAATTGAAGGAACAGTGCGAGAGTCCCTTGATAATCTTATGATTACCAAAAATCCTAATATAAAAATTCTTGCCGAATACTATATGCCGATTAACCACTGTCTTCTTGCAAGAACAACCGAAATTACATCCATCTGTAATATAATTTCTCATCCGCAGGCGCTTGCACAGTGCAGAAATTTTATTCATAATGAAATGCCGTTTAATATAAACATAATAGAAGCTCCGAGCACAGCAGAAGCAGCAAGAAGCCTTCAAAATTATAATCTTACATATTCTGCAATAGGAAGCCGAAAAACTGCAGAAATATACAATTTAAATATTTTAAAAGACAATATTAATGACGACAAAACAAATCAGACAAGATTTATTTTAATCGGCGATTTTGAAACTCAAGAAACAGCAAGAGACAGAACTTCCCTATGCTTTGCAACAGAAAACAAACCCGGAGCGCTTTTGAATATTCTTGAAATTTTTACCAAAAATAACATAAATCTTTCATACATCGACTCGCGCCCGTCAAAAAACAAATTCGGCGAGTACATTTTTATTGTTAATTTCGACGGTCATATTAATAACCCGAAAATTTTGAATACACTTGAACAGGTAAAAGAAAATACAACATTTATGCGCTTTTTCGGGTCGTATAAAAAAGGGAAAGCTATTGTTCTTCAGCAGTAACAAATGCAATTGCCTTTGTTCTGTCATGGGACAAGCTTAATTGAAAAGCGATTTTTTTATCAAGATTTTTCAAAATTCTTATTTGCGGACACTTATTTTCATTATGAAAAACTTCAATTTCGCAAAGAGCAACATTTTTTATATCAAGTGCCGTCAATGCTTTTATAACCGCTTCTTTTGCACAAAACCTCGCCGCAAGATGACTTTCAGGCTTGGAATATTTCATACAGTATTCCAATTCCAAATCAGTAAATACCCTGTCTAAAAACTCGGGTGATTTGTCAACAAATCTTGAAATATCTTCTATATCCACGCCTATTGCCATAAAAAAATTTTAGCACAACATTGACGGATTTTGCAAACAAATGTTATAATAATAAAAACGCCTTTACATATTCATTAAATTAGTCAGAAAGGATATTTATGACTAATTCAATGATACCGAATTCGCTTATCCCCGGAACAAAAGCAAATGCTTCGGATCTTAACGAAAATTTTGCGGCACTTGCTAATGCAATCACACAAATGAAAAATTCTGCAAGTGCTGATATAAGTAATCTCAACGATACACTTAACGACATGGTTGAAAAAGTAAACAACGAAAAAGCCGATAAATCAGACCTTATTACAGAATTTACAATTACCGAGGAAGAAACTGATTTAAATAATTATAAGAAAAAAGGTACTTATATATTCTCTGAAAATTATACTCCGTTAAATATTCCAAAAGGAACAGCAGGAATATTAATTGTAACGGGTGATGAAACATCTGTTATAAAACAAATCTGGTTCAGTGGAAATGAAAATAACGAAATATTCACCAGAAACTTTTCAAACTCCGAATGGAGCGACTGGCAGTCATCAACAGGTATTAGCAACTGCGATAACCCCGGTTATTTAAGATTTGCTAACGGTCTGATTTTACAATGGGCTTCGCATACAAGTCACACTATAACATATCCTATTGCCTATACCACCTTCGCTGCACCATTGTTTACTAAAGCCGGTTACAACGCAGGGGCTGCAAGAAGTGATACCGGTATTGTGAGTCAAAAATTAACAGGGTTTAACATAGGAAGCTCAGGCGCATTCAACCACATGCAATGGATAGTAATAGGTATATAGAGGAGAATAATAAATGAAATATTACGGAACAAAAAACAACAAAGATTATGGATTTTATCTTGAAAATTTTGAAAATGCATTAGAAATTACAGATGAATACTGGATGTCACTTTTGCAGCAGCAAAATCAAGGAAAAATAATTATTCCTTATAATAACAATGTGATTGCTATTGACGAAAAAGAATATTCATTTGAAAACGGTGAATGGGTAAAACTTTCGACTCAAGAAGCAGAAGTAAAACAGCTTAGAATAGAAAATGAAATTCGAGCTAATGACATCAGAGCCGAGTTGTATGAATTAGACCAAAAAAGAATTAGAGCAATTGCCGAACCTTCTTTAAAAGATGAAAATACAACATGGCTTGAATACTATAATGCTCAAATCACCGAACTCAGAAATGAACTGGCAGAAATCTCATAAAACCGATAAAAAAACCGATTATAATAATCGGTTTTTTTATTCTTTTATACCAAAATATTTATTCATAATTTTTTGGATAGAATTGTTTAAACTTTTTGCGCCGTCCCTGACATTATCTCTGTCAAACATTTTGTCAACAACACCGTCTTTAATAAGCTGTTCATAACTGTCGCCAAAATCAGTACCGTGAATTAAAATATCGTTAGCCGCGTAATTTTTATAATCATTATTAACAACCATTTCCTTATCAGGCATATTCATAATTCGGCGTGTCAATTTTGCAAGGTATGAAAATACAGGCAAATTAGCATCGTTTTCTTCAAGTATAGTGCCGTTTAACGAAAGCCAGCCTTGATTGCCTCCCTCCCGAAGACATTCCAAATTTATCACACTCGGATATTCTTCATTTTTATATACAGATGAGTCACCTTTAACTTTAGATAACACTGTTTTGAATTCCTGCAAGTCTTTGCCGTGAAAATCATCTGTTAAAACAAGTGAAATGTTTTTAGTAGGATGAAATCCTTGTCTTGCAAATTCTGCTGACGCAATATTTTTTATTCCGGTAAAATTTATTTTATTATCCATATCAACACTAACAATCCTAAATAAATTTTTTTGCTCATGTTATAATTATTTTACAGAAATTTACAAAAAGTTTGGAAAAATTATGTTTAAAATACTCGCACGCGGAATAACAAAAGTAAAAGAAGACATTCAGGTAATTTATGACAAAGACCCCGCTGCAGGAAATATCCTTGAAGTTATTCTCTGCTACCCGGGTTTACATGCATTAATCGCATACAGATTTGCACACAGATTATACAAATGGCATATACCGCTGTTTCCGCGTATAATCTCTTATCTCACAAGAATAATTACCGGTATAGAAATTCATCCCGCGGCAAAAATCGGCAGAAGATTTTTCATTGACCACGGAGAAGGTGTCGTAATAGGCGCAACTACAATAATAGGCGACGATGTATTAATTTATCAGCAGGTTACTCTGGGCGGAACAGGTAAAGAACATGGCAAACGCCACCCGACAGTCGGTAACGGCGTAATTGTCGGAGCCGGTGCAAAAGTTCTCGGCAATATTACTCTCGGGGATTATGTAAGAGTCGGCGCAGGTTCGGTTGTTATGGAAGATGTTCCCGAATATTCAACAGTAGTCGGAGTACCGGGAAGGATTGTTCAAAGAAAACTCAGAGACGAAAACGGTGTATTAATGCATAACCGTATCCCTGACCCCATAAAATGTGAACTGAACAGGCTTAAATATGAGGTTCAGGCAATAAAAGACAAAATGGGTTAAGCATTTGACAGTCACGGGAATGTAATATATTATCAATATTATTGAGGTATGAATATGTTTAATAAAAAATTTTGTTGCAAAAATGTTTCCCGAATAATTCGGGCTGTCGGACAGTCGAAAAAAAACGCGTATACTTTGGCAGAAGTTGTAATCACAATGCTTATCATCGCGACTGTGGTTGCCATAAGTATTAAAATCAGTGCTACAAAGTTAAATTCACTTGTCTCTTTAACATATTACAGTGCATATTCAACCATAAAATCAGTTACCAACGAAATGCTCGGTGATTATCGTCCCGTAGATGATTATTTACTGACAAAACTTTTCACATCTCCCGCATTTGCAGAAGGTGAAACATGTACCGCTCAGGATTGCGCCGACATTACACAAAGCTGGAGTATGACTCAATGTGCCTGCGTTCCGACTCCAAGAACAATCCCCAGAAAAGGTGAAAACTACTGCAAATTATTTGCAGCTTATGTTAATACGGCAACAGGAAGCGATGAATGTGAAGGCGACAATATAACTTCCGCAACAACTGATTTTTCAGCCAAAAAAGCGGATTTAACTTTAAGAAACGGAATAAAATTATTCAACTTACGCCAAAACCCTGCAAAACTAACAGTTTTATCAAATAATATTGCGGGCGAAAGCTACAAAGATGTTCCAAACATAAACGAATACGGTTATACTATTTACGCCGATGTCAACGGTTCACAGGGCAAAAGCCTATTGTGGGACGATGTTTATCCGTTTTATGTAACTATGTCGGGCAAGGTAATTCCTGCGTATGACAAAACAATCAACCCTGATGGCGCAGGCGGCGATAACAAATTGCATTTACAAATAAGCGTTCAAAATGAAGCCGCAAACCCTGCAGAATGGATTGTAAAAAGCGTAAGCTTTAAAGAAGGTGCCTGCAAAATGGGGTATATCGGTCCTTCAACATCATACTGTTCAACAACTCCCGCATACTCTACAGTGACAAAATGTGCAGACACTGAAAGTGATTGCAGAATGAAAATTATAATGCCGGTGAGATTTCCATAAATAGAAAGGATAAAAAAAATGTATCATATTTATACAGAAAAAAATCATTCAGAATTTACAAAAACAGAAATAGCACAATGCAAAGATTACGACACAGCTTTGCAAAAAGCTCAAAAAGCAATCGAAGGCAAAGAGGGCTATAATTATATTATTGAAGAAACCGACGGCTCAATGAACAGCTACGGTGAACTTATATCAACAGTAGTTGCTGAAGGTTAGATTATACACAAGGAGAAAAAAATGGCAGAAAGAATTGTATCAGGAATGCGTTCCACAGGGAAATTACACTTAGGACATTATTTGGGTGTAATTCAAAACTGGGTTAAACTTCAACATGAATGCGAAAGCTTTTTCTTTGTTGCTGATTGGCACGCCCTGACTACAAAATATGATAAAACCGAAACACTTAAACAGGATGTGAAAGATGTTGTAATTGATTGGTTAAGTTGCGGTATTGATCCCGAAGTTTCTACAATTTACGTTCAATCACTTGTGCCTGAAATTGCAGAATTAAATATATATTTGGGCATGATTACCCCCCAAAACTGGGTAGAACGCGACCCGACCTTAAAAGATATGGCAAAAATCCTTAAAACAAAAGAAGGCAATGCTTCTCAAATCAATTACGGCCTAATGGGCTATCCTGTATTAATGAGTGCTGACATAATGATGTTTAATGCAACAGCAGTTCCTGTCGGTATCGATCAGGTTGCACACATTGAAATCACAAGAGATATTGCAAGAAGATTTAACAATATATATAAAACAGATTTCTTCAATGAACCCAAACCTATCTTGAATGATTGTTCATTAATTTGCGGTCTTGACGGAAACAAAATGGGTAAATCATTCCAAAACGATATAAAAATTTCTGATACGGAAGAAGTTACGGCAAAGAAAATAATGACAGCAATCACTGACAGAAGCCGTATTAGAAAAGATGACCCCGGACACCCCGAAGATTGCGAAGTTGCATTCAAATACTGGCAGATATTCGGAGAAAAAGAACAGGTAGAAAATGTCAGATGTGAATGTGAAAAAGGGCTGCGCGGCTGTGCGGATTGTAAACGCCAACTGGGTGCATTAATAAATGAAAAATTCGCTCCGATAAGAGAAAAACGCAGATACTACGAAGCTCATCCCGAAGAAGTGGAACGAATTATTAAAGAGGGTTCAGAAAAAGCAAGAGCAGAAGCTCAAAAAATCCTCAATGAAGTCAGAAACATTATCGGAATGTATTAAAAAAATAAAAAGAACGAAAGAGGCGCCGAATGGCGCCTCTTTGTCCGCTTAGTGTGACTATGGAAGCGGAAAATTTATAAAAATAGCCGTTTCTTAAACGGCCAATTTCATATTGGTAAAAGGTTAAGTGTGTAGGAGAAAATAAAAAAAAAGAATGGTTATATTTCATGTATGCCATCAAATCTGATATCTCAAACATATATTCGGTATATATTTACAATTATTAATATTACTTTTACCGGTGAAAAATTGCAATAACAAAATTTTTACAGTAAAATATTTATTATAGAGGGGTAGGAATATGAGAATTGAGGCTAAAAATCTTATAAAAATATACGGTGACAGAAGCGTTGTAAATGATGTCACATTTGATATAAACAAAGGCGAAGTTGTTTGTCTTTTGGGTCCGAACGGTGCCGGTAAAACCACAACATTCTATATGGTTGTCGGTCTTGTTAAACCTAATAAAGGACACATTTTCCTTGACGGAGAAGACATTTCCGCATGGCCAATGAACGAACGTGCAAGAGCAGGTATCGGATATCTGCCGCAGGAAGCTTCAATTTTCAGAAAATTGTCTGTAGAAGACAATATAAAATTGGTTCTTGAGATGAACGACAAACTTACCGAATGTGAGAAAAAACGCAAATTGGAAGAACTTTTGTCAGAATTCGGAATTTTAAGATTGCGTTCTTACGCAGCCGTATCATTATCAGGCGGAGAAAGAAGAAGGGTAGAAATTGCAAGAGCACTTGCCGCAAGCCCTGATTTTATGCTGTTAGACGAACCCTTTGCGGGTATTGACCCTATTGCAATCGGTGAAATTAAAGACAATATCAGAAAAATTTCGGAAGATAAAGGCCTGGGTGTATTAATTACAGACCACAACCCGAAAGCAACTCTTTCAATTACTGACAGAGCTTATGTAATCTTTGACGGAAAAATCAAAATTCAAGGTCGCAGTCAAGATGTTGCAGTTGACCCTGTGGCTAAGGAATTCTACTTAGGAAAGGATTTTGCTCTGTAATGAAAGTATTTCCGAAAATTACAATTTACGATAAATATATATTTAATCAGGTACTTATAACAACTTTCGTTGCAATTTTGTTGTTTACAGTTGTTTGGATTGCACCTGAAATGCTTTTAAATACGATTAAGAAAACTCTTGCAGGGGATTATGGAGTAAAAACTGCAATTCTTGTTTTGCTGTATGAGCTTCCAAAAATCCTTGGAAAAGCTTTTCCTGTAGGACTTTTACTCGGAACTCTTTTCACATTTGATAAGTTGAGTAAAGATTCGGAATTAACTATATTTAGAGCAGTCGGTTTGTCTTTCCAGAGAATTATTGCTCCCGTGCTGGTTTTAAGCTTTATTATAACTTGGTTATGCTATATAACAGGCGACAAACTTATTCCGTATTCTGTAAACAAAGCTATTGCCCTCAGAGGCGGATACATTTCTACACAGTACATTTATACACAAAAGGATGAAAACGAAGTTCCGACAAAAGCTGTCGTTATTTCAAAGTTTTCTAAAGACACAATGTATAATGTAATCGTTCTTGATTTTTCACAAAAACAGTATAATGACGTGCACCAATTAAATAATATTTACCACGCAAAAACAGGTAAAAACTTTTCCGATAACTGGAAATTATACGACATAACACAATACAAAATTTCAACTGACGGAATTTTTATTGATATAAACAAGCTTCCGGAAATGACAATTTTAGAAGGCGAAGCGGCTAAAAACGCATTCACTCTTATGACATATTCGGTTAAAAAAGAACGCGAAATTAACAATAAAAATTTGAGAAATTATGTAAAACTTCTGAAAAAAGAAGGATTGGACGAAGAATACAGATATATGCTCAATAAATATCTCCAAAGATTTTTCCACCCGTTTGTGTGCGTAATTCTTGCAATCATGGGAGCACTTCTCGGTTTCAGCAAACCCAGAGAACAAAGACTTATCGGGTTTACAATTGCGATAGGCTGTATATTCCTATATTACATCACTCTCCCGTTCTTTGATTTATTGGCAGAAAAAGGAGTTTTACATCCTTTCATAACAGCAATATTCCCTCCTTTTGCATTTATGTGTGCAACAATAATATTTTACAAGTCTAAGGATTTATAATATGAAAAAAATAATCTTTTTATTAATGTGTTTTCTAATCACAAGTGTACCTTGCTTTGCCGGTATTGACATTGATTATGACGACGGAATTTATCATATTGTTCTTACTGGAGAAAAAATAAAAAAGAAAATTAAATTTATAAGTTCTGAGGGCTTAATTACAAACAAAGAAGCTCACCAGAGGACAAAAGCAAAACTTACAATTAACGCAGGATATTTTGACCCCAAAACAGAAGAATCAATGTCGTATATTGTAAGCGACAGAAATACTGCTGAAGACCCTTTAATGAAAAAAAGTATTTTGACAAATCCGCTTTTAATGCGCAATTTGGATAAAATTTTAAATCGCACCGAATTTAGAGTTGTAGAATGCTCAAATGGAAAATACCATTATGAAATCGTTCCTCACAAAAGTTCGGTTGATTTTGGGTGTAACGTAATAACCTCAGCACAAGGCGGTCCGTTAATTTACCCGCAATTAAGACTCGAAGAAGAATTCTTTATTGTAAAAGATGCAGACGGAAAAATTATTCGTGAAAGCTGTTCTGTTTTGCACAAAACATCAAGAACAATAATCGGCCTAAAAGACGGTGTTGCGCATATATTAATCATCACTGACGAACACCCTATGGATATGTATGAAGTTCAAGCTTATGTTAAAAAGCTGGGCTGGGACAGAGCAATGGCATTTGACGGCGGAAGTTCGACATCAATGAATTACTTAAAACAGTATAGTATAACTTCAACAATCGGCGACGGCGGGGGCAGAAGCCTGAAATCGTTTATGATAGTTGAGTAACTAATTTCTTTTTTCAAATTTAACCTCATAAAAATCAAGCCCCTTGCAAATATAATTGCAAAAGAGCTTGATGAACTTTCTACATGGCTTGAATATTTTTAATTATTTCACAAAATAGCTTGCGTTGACGTTTGCAAATATTTTAATCACACCGCTTTCAATAGATGTTGCAGCACCTTCTGTTTCTCCGGCTGCTGAATCCATTGCTGCCATATTTGATTTCATAAAACGATACTGAGTTCGATAATTGTTATTGGCACTGCAAGATACATCAAGTGTTCTAATTCCTGTTACTGTGGTCGGTACAGCTTTGGCTACCGCATTAGCTCTTTTTAAAGCTTTTTTAGCAGCTATAGCAAGCAAATCTTCGCACTGCGCATCATAATTCGAAACAGAAAAACTTAAACTGTTTACATTTGTAGCACCGAGCGAAATCGCTTTATCAATCATTGCACCCACTTTATCAATTGATTTTGTGTGGACAATAACAGAATTTGAAACCTGATATTTGTCTAAATTTCTTTTACTTCCGGAATATGTATAAACAGGAGATGCACTAAAATCAGATGTTTTGATAAAATCACCGTTTGCTGTGTTAATCATTGATTTTAATTCTGCAATAACTTTGTCTGAAATTTCTTTATTCTGCAAAGTCGCTTTTTGCATAGACTTGTTATCAAAAGTTTGAACCGCAATAGAAACTTCCGCAACATCAGGAGCGATTTCGGTATTTGCAGAAGTGTTTACTGAAATATAGCCTCTTTCAATCCCTGTAGTTGTAGTAATAGCTGTTGCACAGCCTGCTGCTAATGATAAAATCAGTGCAGATAAAATTACTTTTTTCATACATTCTCCTTTTCTTTTTCTTTTGATTTTTCAATTTCTTCAACATTTTTCATATCAAAAGATTTCATATACATTTCTTCAAGCATATTTTTATTTTTTTGACGATTAATTCTCTCCATTAGCTTTCTAACATCTTTTTCCTGCAAACCTTTATCAGAATTAAGAGATACAAAATATTTGCCTTTTTCGTTAATTATATATCCTGAAATTGCAACTATAGCCCAGAGCATAGCACCTTGAAACATATTAATCTGCGGAAATCCAAAAAATTCTGCGGCGTAATTCCAGCCCTGCATTGCCATTAAAGACGGAAATCCCACAAATCCGGCAGCAAGACAAATTACAACAAAAACAGCCATAATTAAACCGCGAAATCCTGATATTTGTATAATTCTTGTTTTTTTTCTCATAAATCCTTAACCTTCATTTATCATTTCAAGAAATTCATTTTCTGATAATATTATAACACCTAATTTTTGAGCTTTGTCCAATTTTGAACCGGCATTTTCTCCGGCGACAACAAAAGAAGTGTTCTTTGACACTGATGAAGCGGTTTTTCCGCCCATTTGCTTAATAATTTCAGAAGCTTTATCTCTCGTCATATTTTGTAATGTTCCTGTCAGAACAAAAGTTTTTCCCTTAAATTCATCGGAAACATTCTGAACGGGCGGAGCAGGTTCAACCCCCAGTTCTCTTAATTCTTCAATCATTTTAATAGTTTCCGGCTTTCTGAAAAATTCATAAATATCCTTTGCAATAATAGCGCCTATACCCTCAACACATGCAAGTTCATCTATGGAAGCTTTCATAATATTTTCTAATGTTCCAAATTCTGAGGCAAGAACATTTGCTGTTTCTTTACCTACATTTCTTATGGTAAATGCCGTCAAAAGTCGGGCAAGCGGTCGGTTTTTGCTGTTTTGGATTGCCGTATACATATTAAACGCAGATTTTTCTTTTACCAAATCCAATTGCATAAAATCTTGCATTGAAAGTTTGTATAAATCAACCGCATTTTTAATAAATCTTTTATTATAAAGCTGAGCAATAACAGAAGGACCGACTTTATCAATATCCATAGCATCTTTTGAAACCCAATATTCAATAGCCGCACAAACTTTTGCAGGACATTCGGGATTATCGCAGTACAAATTAACTTCGTCATCATGGGTAACAAGTTTTGCATTACAAGACGGACAGGTTTCGGGAGGAGTATATACATGTCTTTCAAAATGAGCTTCATCTTCAATAACTTTTACCACTTTTGGAATAATTTCCGCGGCTTTTTTTATGTAAACTCTATCGCCAATTCGGACATCAAGTCTTCCGACTTCATCAAAATTGTGCAAACTTGCGCGTGCCACAGTGCTTCCGCCGAGCTGTACAGGGTCAAGTACGGCAATCGGTGTGATTGCACCTGTTTTCCCTACGCTTTCTTCAATTTTAATTAAAGTTGTTGCAGCTTCTTCGGGAGGGAATTTAAAAGCTGTAGCCCATTTTGGGGCACGTGATGTAAATCCCATTTCCTGCTGAACAAGCAAATCGTTTACCTTAATTACAACGCCGTCGGTTGCATAATCAAGCGAAAAGCGTTTTTCATCCCATTCTTTGCAATATTTAACAGCTTCTTGAGCGTCTTTGCAAAGTTCTATATTCGGATTTGTTTTAAACCCGAGTTTTTTAAGATACATAATGCTGTCGTAATGAGTTTTTGGTAAATTTTCTTGATTATCCGTAAAAATTGCTGTATAGCAAAACATTGACAGATCGCGTTTTGCGGTAATCGTACTATCAAGCTGTCTTATTGAGCCTGCTGCGGCATTTCTGGGGTTTGCAAAAAGCTTTTCTCCAAGTTTCAAATTTTCTTCGTTTAATTTTTCAAACGACGATTTCGGCATATAAACTTCGCCTCTGACCTCGACATCAACAGGTTCAAAAAGTTTCAGAGGAATTGCCTTAATAGTTTTAAGATTATTGGTAATATCTTCACCCGTAACACCGTCGCCGCGTGTTACACCTCGAACAAAAACACCTTTTTCGTAAGTCAAAGCAATTGCAAGTCCGTCAATCTTAAGTTCGCAAACAAGTTCCTGTTCGCCGTATTCTTTAACGATTTTTTTATACCAATCTTCCAAATCCTCATATTCATAAGTATTGTCAAGACTGTAAAGCCGATATTTATGTTTGTGCGGAAAAAACTTTTCACTCACCGAGCCGACACGTTGCGTCGGGCTGTCCGGAGAAATTAAAAGCGGATTTTGCGCCTCTAATTCTTTAAGTTCCGCAAACATTTTATCATATTCCAAATCGCTTAAAGTCGGATTATCTTCAACATAATATTTATAATTTGCTTTATTTATTTCGTCTTTTAGAAAATTTATTCGTTCAATAACCATTTTACATAACCATTAACAGCTCACGTATAACCTTTGTAGCAACGGCAGTAGAAACACCTGACGCATCGTAATCGGGAGCAAGTTCTACAACATCTACACCTATAATATCAAAGTTTTTAAGATATTCAAACCAGCCGACAAGCTCATTAAACTGCATACCACCGCTTTCGGGTGTACCTGTTCCGGGCATTACAGATGGGTCTAAACAATCCAAATCAACCGTTACAAAAATCTTTTTGTCTTTCAAACAATCAAGACCTGAATATTCAGAAATAAGAGTATTATGCTTTTTCATAAACTCCCATTCTTCTTTCATGCCTGAACGAATTCCGATTTGTTTAATATTTTCAGGACCAACGATTTTTGAACAATGACGTATAACAGCCGAATGCGACATTTCTTCGCCAAGATATTCTTCTCTCAAATCAGTGTGGGCGTCAAAATGAACAATTGCCAGATTGTCATAGAACTTTGACACAGCTTGAATTTCAGGCAATGTTACAAGATGTTCGCCACCTATACCAAAAACTCTTTTGCCGTCTTTGTATATTTCCTCAACATTTTTTTGAATTAAATCAAGCGACTTGTAAGTATTTCCGAGCGGAAATTCCAAATCTCCCGCGTCATGAAAATTAACATCTTCAAGCTGTTTATCAAATTTCGGCGAATATTCTTCCAATCCCCAGCTTGCAAGCCTTATTTGCTCCGGTGCAAAACGTGAGCCTGAACGGTAAGAAACCGTACCGTCAAACGGCATTCCAAGCATAATAATATCAGAAGAGTCGTAATCTTCATTCTGTCCCATCCAATTTCTATCCAAAAACGGCCCTGTGAGCATAATTTTTTCTCCTTATAAAACTATATTGATAATTCTAACAAAAAGACTTGCTTTTTTCAACTAAACCATTAAAATAGAAAGTATGAAAAAGTTACTGTTAACATTATGCTTGATACTATTTGCAATGTCTGCTTCTGCGCAAGAAACAGATTACGAACAAATTTACAGAGATTTAGAACCGGCAAACTTTTCTTATGTTCATAATATCGACCCCGGAGAGATGTACGACACACAATATTCTGCGTGGTCGCCATACCCGCTTTTTAGACTCACAACACAGCTTGTGTTTAAAAATACGGTTATTGAACCCGGTTATTATCTCTTAACCCCGCGCGAACACAAAGGAAACTGGTATATTTTATTCAAAGAACAGGGCAAAGTTAAATATATAATCCCCGTATACAACAGGGAAATTGTTCCATTGGGATTTTATGACGAAAACCTTCCCAAAATCAAATTAACTCCGACACAAAAATTTCATTTAAAATTCCATGATTTTGTCGGAAAACATATCAAATCATCACAGCGCAAACCGGCACCAAATACGTTTTTAGAAGTTACGGATTTGGAAAACAACTTCATTTCGCTCGTGATTTACTGGGGCAATCACAGATATTATATGATTTTGAGAACAATTCAATTGTAAGAAGATTTAAACTTCTTCTTCATCGTCCTCGTCTTTTTTAATTCTGTCAACAACCATTTTAGCCATTTCTTTGGCAATAATATGCTGTGTAGCTTCGGGGCAATTTTGAAGCATGTTCATGGCAGTTCTTAAAGTTGTATCAATATCGTACCAGCGTCCTTTTCTGTTGTCGTCAAGCCCTGAGCCTACAGCGTTGATAATATCTTCAACTGCTTCAAATTTTTCATCTTCAATATTGTGTTCAATAATAATTTTAATTAAGTTCAAAGCTATTCTGATTTGAGTTTCATCATCAGATTTTTCTAAAGTGCTTACAGCCTGTGATAAAACAGGGTCTTTATCATACCAGCGTCTGTGTTGGTTTGTGTATTCTTCTTTCATAATGCCTCTCTTTCTGATACATTTATTATGAAAGTTTTTTGCAATTCTGTCAAGTTTTTTGTTAAGAATTTCGTCTAAATACAGCTAAACCTATACTTTATCCTCTCTTGAATATTACACCCTTTGTACCTTTAGGATATTCCCAACCGAGTGAACAGCTTTCACAGGCAATTCTGCAGGCGCCGCATTCAAGGCAGTTTTCATAATTCACGATAAGTTTATTCAATCTCTCATCCCACTCATAAACCCCTGCAGGACAGATTATTGTACAAATTTTAGACTTGCATACACGGCAGCATTCCTGCACGGGCTGCAGGTGAGAAACCGTATCTGGCGTATATTTTACTGTATACAATTTATCTTCTAAACTCATTTTATCAAAATACTCCATAATAATTTAACAGCAGTCCACGCGTCTTTAAAAATCTCGGAAATTTTTCTGTCAGTGAAAAAGCTTTTTATAAATTTCCTGAATTTTTCACGTTTAGGAATTCCGTCAACAGCTGTAAATAATTTAAAAAATTCGTTAATCTTTTCGGGATAATAACCCAAAAAGTCAAACGCTCTTTCCTCAACATCGCTCATAAGATTTCTGTAAGTACGTAAATCTTTAATTATAAAAGAATTTTCAAGCAATTTTTGATAAAACGAAAGAGTATTTTCGGAATAATCTTTTTTACCGAGTGCAATAACAGCCGTCTCACCGGCAAATTTACCCGAAATCATAGCCAAATTGGTACCTTCCCAATGCATATTGTTTACAAGCATTGCAGCATCTCCGCATACCATTACGCCTGATTTATATAATTGCGGAATTTTTTTGTATCCGCCCTCGGGAATTAAATGAGCAGAATATTCCAAAACTTCGCCGTCTTTTATTAAAGGAGCAATTTGCGGATGAGCTTTCAACTTATCAAGCATTTCATAAGGTTTTAATTCATGCTTCATAAGTTCGCTTAATGTAACGCCCAGCCCGATACTGATTGAATTTTTATTGGTATACAAAAATCCGAGCCCGAGCATTCCGAGCATAGGACCACCGAAAATTTCATAAACACAACCCTCATTTCCATCTACATGAAATCTGTCGTTAATCTTTTCGGGCTCAAGCTTTATCACCTCTTTAACACTCAATGCAACATCTTCGGGGTTAATATTACCGCGAAGTCCGATTTGTTTAGCAAGCAAAGAATTTACACCGTCTGCAAGCACAACAATATCTGCATAATAATCTTCAATTTCTGTTCTAACGCCCTTAACACAATCGTTTTCAACAATTAATTCTCTAACAACAGTTTCTTCAACAAGAATGACGCCCTCTTTCTTTGCCTGTTCGGCCATCCAGCGGTCAAATTCAGCACGAACAACAGTGTAACTGTCACCCTCAACTTTATTTTTATAAGAAATAACAGTTCCATCATCTTCACCAAGAAGAGCATATTTATGTTCAACATTTCTACGTTGAAGCGGAGCTGTTTTTTCAAAATCAGGAAATACCTCACGTACATGTTTTGCATAAATCGCACCGCCAAACATGTTTTTACTTCCCGAAAACTTCCCGCGTTCAATCAAAACAACTTCCATTCCCGCGCGCGCAATCGTAACCGCACAGGAAATTCCCGCAGGTCCGCCGCCTACAACTATAACATTACATTTATTATCTTCTCTCTCCATAACAAAATTATACACTAAATCATGTTCATTGTAAAATAGCTATATGATTATTACAGCAGGCAAATTTAAAGGCAGAAAAGTTACAGCACCCGACGAAAATATAACACGCCCGACCCTTTCAAAAGTAAGAATGAGCGTTTTCAACACACTGCAATCGATGATTGAGTTTGAAGGAAGTTCATTTCTCGATATGTATGCAGGTTCGGGAATTATGGGACTTGAAGCATTATCACGCGGTTTTAGCTCTGTTACAGCACTTGAAAAAAATCCGAAAGTAACATCAATAATAAAATCAAATTTTAAAAAATTTGAAATATCACCAAAATTATTCACATGTGACAGTTTAAAATTTACCTCGAAACTTGACAAATTTGACGTAATATATATTGACCCTCCGTATTTTTCGGGAATTTATGAAAAAAGTCTGCAAGCGGTAAAAGACATTGCCGACGGAATAATCATTCTTGAACACGTGACCGAAGTTGATTTTCAAGGATTTGAAGTAATCAAACAGAAAAAATACGGCGACAAATTCATAACATTTCTAAAATTTTAGTTTCTGCTAATGTAAAAGTATATACGACAATATTACAAACGATTTTTCAAAATTTTCAAGTAATACCTCTTGCAAGAATTGATAAAATGTTATAAAATATAAATTATACAAGGAAGTTTAATATGGCAAAAATTAATATAACAGTTTGTATGGGAAGTTCATGCTTTGCACGCGGAAACCAACAGAATTTAGCATTTATAGAAGCATTTATTAAAGCGCACGATATTGAAGCCGACATAGACCTTTCAGGTGCAAGATGTGAAGGTAAATGCGCACTCGGACCCAATGTTGTCATAAATGGTGTTGAATATAACAGCGTTACGGAAGAAAAATTATCAGAAATTCTTTCAAAATTTATATAAATCAATTATTGGTCTCTTACACATATACAAAAGGATTAAAAAATGAACAGTATGTATCCGGTTTACACATTGACAAACGAATGTCACGACTGCTATAAATGTATCAGGGAATGCCCCGTCAAAGCGATTAAAATCGAAAACGGACACGCTTCTGTAATCCCTGAAAAATGTATTGCATGTGGCAACTGTGTAAAAACTTGCCCATCTAACGCTAAGCGTGTCAGATGTGATATTGATAAGGCAAAAACATTAATAAGAGCAAAAAAAGATGTTTACGTATCTCTTGCACCCTCCTGGCGAGCTTCTTTTGAGAACTCAGCTGAAAAAATGATTGCCCTTTTAAAACAACTCGGCTTTAAAGATGTATCAGAAACAGCATTAGGTGCTCAGGAAGTTTCGATAAAAACAGCTCAAATGCTTAACGAAGCAGAAAAAGGATTATTTATATCCAGTGCCTGCCCTGTAATTGTTGATTACATTAGACATTACATGCCTGAATTTACCAAATATATAACACCGATAGGTTCTCCATTAATGACCCATGCAAAAATGTTAAAAGAAACTTTTGGAAATGACATTGCTGTTGTTTTTATAGGCCCCTGTATCGGCAAAAAAAATGAAGTTACATATTCAGGTTTGTTTGATGTTGCTTTGACTTTTGAAGAACTTAGAATGTGGTTCAACGAAGAAATTATTGATATCTCAAAAGTTGCAAAAGACGATAAATTTAAATTTGTTCCGGAATCCGCATACGAAGGAACATTATATCCGATTGACGGTGGAATGAACAAAACAATTAAAAAATCAGGCGTTAATGATAATGTCCAGCTGTTAGAAATTTGCGGTCTGCAATCATTAAGAAGGGCTTTAAAAAACCTTAATCCTGACAATTTAGACAAAACAATTTTTATTGAAGCACTTGCCTGTGACGGCGGATGCGTCGGAGGTCCCTGTATTTCTTCAGAAAAAGCGGGAATCACAATGGTATCGGATATTCTTACCAAAGAGAAAAAACGTGAAAAGATACCTCAAACACCCAAAGTTGTTGTCGATTATCCTATTGAAACTAAAAAAATAGTTGATACAGCCTACCCGCTTGATACTATTCTAAAAACACTGAAAAAAATCGGTAAGCATTCAATTGATGACGAACTAAATTGCGGCGGATGCGGCTATCCTACATGCCGCGACCTTGCAAAAGCACTTTTAGACGGCGATGCTGAACCTTCAATGTGCGTATCTTATATGAGAAAAACCGCAATGAGAAAAGCCGCCGCTATGATAAGATGTATGCCTGCCGCTGTTGTTATGGTAGATAATAATATGAATATTATTGAAGCAAATGACAGTTTCTTAAAAATGTTCACAGGCGACATGTATGAAGTTTTTAAATCTCGTCCCGACGGTCTTGCAGGTGCCGCAATAGAAAGAATTGTTGATTTTGCGGACATTTTCAAAACAATTCTCAAAACAGGAAAAGATTTGAGAAAAGAAAGATACCACGTCAAAAACAGACTTTATGACATATCAGCATTTACTATCGAAGAAAACGAAATTGTAGGTGCTGTAATAACCGATGTTACTTCATCTGAGACTAACAGAGAAAAAATTTCTCAAAAAGCTCATGAAGTTATCTCCAAAAATATATCTATTGTTCAAGAAATTGCCTGCCTCTTAGGCGAACACATGGTAGAAACAGAAACGCTTTTAAGCTCTATTGCAGAAGATTATGAAGAAAAACAATCATAATTTCGCTAAAGTACAAAATCGTTAAAAAGGATAAAAAAATGTTTATCGATATTGATTGCAGCCAAATGAAAAAATACAATCAAAATGCTTACGGGGATTATTTTATCTCAAAGAGATACCCTGATGAAACAAAATTGATTGCTGTTTTATCAGACGGTCTAGGAAGCGGAATTAAGGCAAATATTCTTTCCTGTATGACTGCAACTATGCTTTTACGTTTTATAGAGGGCGACCAGATACCAATCAGTAAAGCAGCAGAAATCATTATGAACTCATTGCCGGTTTGTAAGGTAAGACGAATAAGTTATTCGACTTTCTCGGCTATTGAAGTTGATGATGAAGGCAACGCTAAAATTGTAGAAGAAGGAAATCCTGAATTTATTTGGATAAGGAATAATGAAGTAATTCAGCCCGAATATAAATCTATCCCTTCCAAAACTTTTAAAAACAGATGTTTAAAAGTATACAAACTTAAACTCGAACTGGGTGACAGATTAATCACCTGTTCTGACGGCGTAACTCAGGCAGGCCTGGGTGGCGGCAGATTAAAACTGGGATTAAGACGAGAAGGTTTAATTGTTCTTTTACAGGATAAAATACGGGAAGAACCTGATATATCAAGCACCGAACTTTCTCAATATATTATAAATCAGGCAAGAAATATTGAAACAGACAGACTCCCAAAAGATGATATTTCCTGCAGTGTAATATATTTCAGAGAACCTCGAAAAGCTCTTGTTTTTACAGGCCCTCCCTATCATCAGAACAAAGATGCCGAATATGCTAAAATATTTGCTGATTTTAAAGGTAAAAAGGCTATAGCCGGAGGCACAACAGCTAACTTAATATCAAGAGAATTAAACCTTCCTATAACAATGGATACAACAATAAGTATCGGCAAACTTCCCGCGTGTTCATATATGGACGGAGTTGATTTAGTAACCGAAGGGATTTTAACTCTTACAAAAACTTTAGAATATTTAGAAAACGGTACATTTGATATTGACAACGCAGCAGGAAAACTGGTAAAATTCTTATTAGATAGTGACTGCATTTTATTCATGGTCGGTGCAAAATTAAATCAGGCTCATTATGACCCTGCACTTCCTATAGAAATAGAAATCAGAAAAAATATCATTAAAAAAATGTCATGCATACTGCAGGAAAAGTATTTCAAAAAGGTTAATATTCAATATATGTAGGGAATTATATATATAATAGCAAGAAAGGATAAAACCTTTCACAAAAAGTAAATAGTGTCAGACCAATGTCGACAGAGAGGATGAAAAAAAAATGGCAGAAAAAATTAGTGTTAAAGTTTGTTTAGGCACAACTTGTTTTGTAATGGGTTCATCAAATCTACAAGAATTAATCGAAACAGTTCCTGCAAAATACGGAGATAAAGTGGAAGTATCAGGCGTTCCTTGCTTGGGTTTGTGCTCAATAGACTGGGAATTTTCGAAAGCACCTTATGTTAAAGTTGACGACGAAGTAATCAAAGAAGCAACTGTTGAAAAAGTTTTATCGACAATTGATGAACATTTAAAAAAATAACTTAAAAAAAAGGAACCTTAAAAGGTTCCTTTTTTAAGTTTTGAAAAATTTTCATGTTTATGTGATAATTCTGTTAAGGTGATATTAAAATTAAAAGGAAGTTGAAATATGAGTATTAATACCCCTAAACAGACATCACATTTGAAAAGAGAGATTTTGGTAAGACTTATCAGATCTTTTTTGAGTGACAATTTTGAAGAAAATACAAGATTAATCCCTTACGATATGCGTCCGAAAGGTCATGAAGTACCCTACAGATGTTGTATCCATAAAGAACGTGCAATCTTGCGCGACCGTGCAATCGCAGGTTTGGGATGTTCTATCGAAGAAACAGACGACAGCACACTACTCTCAACCGTTGCTGAAAAAGCATTAGAGAGAGAAACTCCCGAAGAAAATCCTTTGACAGTACTTACAACTGCGTGCAAAGGCTGTGTTCCATCAAGAATTTATGTAACTGACCTTTGTCAGGGCTGTGTTGCAAGACCTTGCGAAAACACTTGTAAATTCGGTGCAATAAAAGTCGTAAACGGCAAATCTGTTATTGACCCGGCGAAATGTAAAAACTGCGGAATGTGCGCTCAAGTTTGTCCTTATCAGGCAATCCAAAAAATTATCGTCCCTTGCGAAAATGCCTGCCCTGTCGGCGCAATCGCAAAAAATGAAGAAGGATACGCTCAAATTGATTTTGAAAAATGTATTTCTTGCGGAAAATGCGTTGCGGCATGTCCTTTTGGCGCAGTTCACGAAAAAAGCCAAATTATCGATGTATTAAAAAATATAAAAAATGGTAAAAAGGTAATTGCAATGGTAGCTCCAGCAATTATGGGCCAATTACCATGCACTCCGCAGCAATTAAAAGCAGCTATTATGAAACTTGGATTTTATGATGTTTATGAAGTTGCTCAAGGTGCTGATATTACAACTAAAACAGAAGCGGCTGAATTTGTTGAAAGACTTGAACACGGCGCAGAATTTATGACAACATCTTGTTGTGCTGGTTACAACGAACTTGTTGACAAACATATTCCCGAAATGAAACCGTTCAGATCAGACACTAAAACTCCGATGTATTACACTGCTGAAATCGTGAAACAAGAACACCCGGACGCAGTTACAGTATTCTTCTCTCCGTGTGTTGCAAAACGTCGTGAAGCATTAAACAATCCAAATGTAGATTATGTTCTAAACTATGAAGAAGTAGGTGCATGGTTTGTTGCTCACGGAATTCAAGTAGGCGAATGCGAAAGCAGTGAGTTTAAAACAGAAGCTTCTGCAGAAGCAAGAAATTACGCAGTAATCGGCGGTGTTGCAAAAGCTGTACAAACTATGCTTCCCGAAGAAATTCCTGCACATCCTGTTATAATCGACGGATTAAACAAACAGAACATCCGTGATTTGAAAAAATACGCTAAAAACGGCATGTGCGATTTAGGAAATCTGATTGAGGTAATGGCTTGTCAAGGCGGCTGCTTAGGCGGAAACGCAACAGTAAACGCATACAAACCTGCATTAAAACAACTTACAGCTTATGTAAATGAGAGCAAACCTCTCGTTGAACCTCCAAAAGTTGAACAATAGAATAAAAAAAGCCTCCTTAATAGGAGGCTTTTTTACAACACAAGTATACAATTTTATGATATAATTTAAAATAATGTTTACAAATTACGAAAGATATTTAAGATTTATAAATTCAAAGATAGATAAGTTTTTTGAAAGACAAAAACCGTATATTTTCTGCCAAAAAGGCTGTGCTAAATGCTGTAAAAATGCCGAGTTTCCTTTTTCATTAATTGAACTGAAATATTTACTTACAGGATTTTTAACACTTGATAAAGAAACCCAAAATATAATAGAAGCAAACCTTGCAAAACTGAGAAAAGAACGCGAGGAGTTTAAAGGAGAAAGCTTCCGATATGATTGTCCGTTCTTGATTAACGATGTTTGTTCGGTTTATGAATACAGAGGCGTAATCTGCCGTTCATTCGGTCTTTTATCAACCGGTTTAGACGGACGTGTTAAGGTTCCTTTCTGCTGTTATGAGGGTTATAACTATTCAAATGTTATTGATATGGAAACAAAAATGATTTCGGCTGAAAAAGTCAAAGCCGGAAATTTTCCAGAACAGCCGCTAGCGTTTAATGTAACCTACAAATATCTTACCGACCCTGATTTTGAAAAAGAATTTAATTTTCAATTTGGGGATAAAAAACCTTTGATTGATTGGTTTACAGGGCCTATCGAAGATAAGCCGAAAAATTAAACACTTTTATATTCAATAATAAAATTCAATATTTCGGCAATTAATTCCATTTCTTTAACAGAAAGAGTTTCTCTGTAAAATTTTCCATTTAAGCTGTCTCGTGTGTATTTTTTTCCGGAAACTTCAGACATCCTTTTTGCAAGTTCAGTCAAAGTCATTTGGTTCATTGCAAGTTGAACTTTTACATACTTCTTTATATCCATATAAATATTATATTTTAGTTGACAAACAATGAAAATTAGTTTATACTATGTGTTATATGCGACATATATGAAACTTATTCAACTCGCATACGCTTTATGCGACATGATATATAAATATCGAAAGGAAATTATGAAGAAATTAGGTTTTACTCTTGCTGAAACTCTCATTACATTAGGTATCATTGGAGTTGTATCGGCGTTGACAATACCGTCGTTGATTGCAAAACATCAAGAAAAAACAAGAATTATAAAATTAAAAAAAATATACTCACAGCTGCAAAATGCATTCAATCTTGCAGTATATGAAAATGGACCGCTTGAAACCTGGGGAATGAAAAAAACATATAATGCAATTGATAATGAGCATTATACGCTTGATCACAGCGGCAGAAATCTTTTTATGGCAAATATTTCAAAACATTTAAAATCTGCACCGGCTAATACCACTATATTTTGGAAAGGCAATTATTCATTAGACGGCAGAAAATTCGGAGAAGCTTCATCTATCACCGGAACAGCAATAAATCAAGGGGAGGACAAAGGTGTATTTATAACCTCAGACGGATATTATTTACGCACAGGCTGGATTGAAAACAGCGCTTTCCTTGATTTTTGGGTAAGATTGCCGAATGAAAAGTATTTAATAACCGGTGTAACTAATTTTCATTTTATTGTCAATTCAAAAGGCTTCATTGCAGACGGCGCAAAACATAATCAATTTTTGGCCAACTGTAATGTAAAAAGTAAATCAATAGCCTCTGATCACAATGGCAGGAGCTGTACAGCCTGGGCTTTAGAATACGAAAACATGGAATATCTTCGATGTAATGATTTGAAATTTGGCACGAAAACAAAGTGCAAATAAATTTTATTTATTCAAAAAATCAACTTTACCTGTATCTAGATGATAATATGCAGGAACAATTTGAACTTTATTTTCCTTCATATACTTTACAAGGTCAGTATCCTGAGCTAAAAGCTCTTCAATATCCTGCATAACATGGGCTTTTACAACATTATCGGAATTTACTTCAAGACCCTGCTTTTTGCAGTCTTCAACTGCGGGCTGAATGCTATCCTCTAAAGATTTTATATATTTAGTTTCTGATATGCCTGATAAAGTAGCTGCAATTGCCCCGCAGTCCTGATGTCCCATAATAACAATAAGCTTAACTCCACAGTGCATTACTGCATATTCAATACTTCCGATAACATGTTCATCCAGAACATTGCCTGCATTACGAATTTCAAAAATATCACCCAGCCCCTGGTCAAATATAAGCTCTGGCGGGACTCTTGAATCAGAACAAGAAAGTATAACTACAAACGGGTGCTGCCCTTTAAGCATTTCATTTCTTCTTTTTTTACTGCTGTCAGGATGTTTCTCTTTTAACTTAATAAATCTTTCATTCCCTTTTGTAAGTTTTTTTAATGCCTCCTGCGCAGAAAGATTATCATGCGCAAAACATATATTAGAATTTAATAATAAAACCATAGCCAAAGCAAATATTATCTTTTTCATATCAATCCTTTCTCATACTGACAAATAAATTTTAACTCAAAAAATAAATATTTCCAATTCCATTAGTTCAGGCAATGCTAATATAAACATTCGATTTGATTATTTTAACCATGAGGCTTGAATATTTTTAATTTTTCATTCATAATCTTACTATAATTTGTAATTGGTGTGATATTATGAAAATACAATCAATAAATAACAATTTTAAATATAATCAAAATAGTGTACCATTTAAGGCATATATAAAACCAAATGCTAATTTTCATATTCTTTACGGGCACGAAACTTGTGGATTAAATGCCAAATTAGTAAAACAATTGAATGAACTACCTAATGATTGTATTGAAATATTACAACTTAATAAATTAGAGGCTTCAGTGGCTGATACCACTGAATGTATTATCTTAAATCACACTACAAAACAAACTGAAAATATTAATTTAGAAAATAATTGGTCACCATTAAATAAACTAATAAAAAACATTGTTGAACTAAAGGATACACGATTTTTCAATTATAAGATGACACCAACAGAAGCTCAACTCTATAAAGTTATGACAACCGGAAAACAGATCGGAAGAGCACACGTCTGAACTCCAGTCACCTATCCACATCT
>CAJUPC010000026.1:16211-30652 GCA_910588555.1 Candidatus Gastranaerophilales bacterium | reverse complement strand
AACTTCTTTTGATAAACCGGATAATATGTTTATGAAATCACTTTTATTATTCCATGTTAAATTTCCCGGATAAAAGAAGTCGGCACATTGCATTCTTAA
Source organism: Candidatus Gastranaerophilales bacterium (assembly GCA_910588555.1). Classification (GTDB taxonomy): domain Bacteria; phylum Cyanobacteriota; class Vampirovibrionia; order Gastranaerophilales; family Gastranaerophilaceae; genus Stercorousia. The sequence goes on along the minus strand of CAJUPC010000026.1, from coordinate 30,553 downwards.
ATAACTGTTTTTAGAAATTATAGGAACACCTCCTGACAAAACTTCTAATGTAATCTTAAAAGATACTGTTGGAAATGGTTCAATGAAAATATCTACACAATTATCGTATAAAGTTTGAAGTAAGTTTTTAGCCCAGGGTATATGGATAAATTTATCTGTATCAATATTCAAGTTTTCCATTTGCTTATAAATGTTCTGTAAAGTTTCATCATCGATTGGGCCTATATGAACATGTTTGCCACGGGTTTTATTTAATAGTGTCAGAACAAAATTTACATAGTTTTCTTCTTTTGTCCCTTGAAGTTTATAAAATCTTGCAGCAGCAGAAGCTGTAATTAAATAATCGTGATTTTTAAACGGAATATATTCGGTATTTTCTATTTTTTTATCTTTATTCCAACAAGGTATATAAATAACTTTTTTGCCATAGACCTTTTTTAACATTTCATAATCAGAAGGTCTTTTAGGAATATAAACATCATAATTTGAATTATCTAAACCTAATGAGAAGCCGTGATCAAAAGAAAATACACAAATATTTTTTGAAATATCGGATTGTATTAGTGTATTTAAAAACACATTGTTATGACCGCAATAATAATATGTTTTTTCAGGTGCTATATTTATAATTATATCGAATAGTTTTTTTACTTTGTTTTCAGAAGACCTTTTTCCATATACAAGATTTAAATTTTTATAAGAAGAAAGTTCATTCAAAACTTCTTTGTTTAATTCTTCTTCACAGTCCAAATCGGTTAATAATAAATATACATTTTTATCTGAATACATTTCTATAATATCTTTAATTTCATAATAAACCCCTCCGCCTGTAGCAGTTAAATTTGAAACTGCTATTAATATATTATTAGGATTTGATTTAAGGGGATTTGAAAGAGATATGCCGCGGCTTATTTTTTCAATATATCCTATAGTTTCACAAAAACTGTCTATGAATGTTGACTTATAGATTGATTTAAAAACGAAATCTGTATCTTCAAAAGTATATTTATTGGAAATTTTATATAGTTTTTCCAAATAAAATTCTTTTGAGTTTGGTTGAACAACAATCGAATTTTGCATTGAAAATAATCTTTGTGCAGCATTTAAAAAAAGAAATTTTTCTTTTTGCGTAGTTAAATAATTACTTAACCACTTACACATATTGATATTACGTTCATTTTGTTCGTTAGGTGTAGTTTTTGACCAAATTCCATTGTTAGAATATTTGTACACAGAACCGACAAAATCTAAAACTTTAATTTTTCCTTTAGTGAACAGCAGATGGAAAAATGTTCTGGGATTATCACCTCTGCAATATTTTTCTTTAAAAAATTCAGGGACTTTGTTTCTGAAAATATTTCTGTACATATAAGTTGTCGTATGGTAATACGGCATTTCATTTAAAAAAGTATAATAGTTGAATTCAACATTTTTATTAAAAGCGTATGTTTCAAATATATCATTATTAAAATCAGCTTTTAAATATTTATGAGAAACTCCGACATATAAATTCTCTTTGTCCGAGTCCAAAAAATCAACCTGTTTTTGAAGTTTATATTTGACAGTATAATAATCATCACCATCCAGAACGCAGAAATAATCACCTGAACTTGCACATAAACCGTCATAAAAAGAAACAGCATTTCCTGAATTTTTTTCGTGTTTAATTATTTTAATTTGGGGATACTTTTCAGCATTCTGTTTTAAAATTTCATCTGTCAAATCGGTTGAAGCATCATCAACAGCAATAATTTCATAATTAAAATCAACAACCTGCATTAAAATAGAATCAAGTGCTGTCTGCAGAGTATCAGCAACATTGTACAAAGGCATTATGATTGATAATTTTGTATTATTTTCCATAAAATTCTACATCCTAAAAAATTGTACAATAAACATAATTATTAATAAATCGATTAAACAAGTTCTTTTTATATCTTATATTTTACTAGCAAAATTTTATTTGTTTGTTTTTTATATTAAAAAACTTAAAGGAGATTAAATGTATATTTCACCTGTGATGTCAAATCAAATAGTAAATAATCATTCAAAACTATTAAAAACAAGTTCTGAAAATCAAACAATTAAACATACAATATTGAATAATCAGAAATATAGTAAAGTTCCTGCAGGCTTTCAATATGGTGCAAATATTCATTTTGGGGAGTTTTTTGACCCGAATAGAACAATTCCGCACATTGATTACGAAGAATATATGGCTATGCATATATCTACAAAGAAAAGATTTAGAAAGAAATATGCTAACTTTTTTAAAGATACTGCCATTAATACAACCGAAATGATTGATAAAAATTATACATATATGCCTTTAAGAACAGAAGGTTTAATGGATAAGTTTATAAACGCATCTAAAATTTATACAAAATATAAAGATCAACCTATTATTTGTCTTGGCAGAAGTCCAAAATGGTTTTTGAATACTGCCCTTTGGATGAAAGACGGAATTGACGATTACAAATTTGTTGCGTTTTCAAAATTTTGGCACAGACCTGACCCAATTGAAGGAATGCGCAGAATGGAAACTATGGCACCAACGCCGAAGGAAGAAGCTGCGTATCGCAAATATTTAAAAAGAATTAAAGCCGATCCTCAAACTATTGTTGATAATATGGAAAAAACAGGTAAAAAAACAGTAATTACTGATTATATATGTTCAAGTAAAGGTGCCTGTTCTTTTTTAGAAATATTGGGTAAGTATGCTGAAGATTTAGGAATATTGGAAAAATTTTCAAAATCTATTCAATTTGCAGGTATAGGTTCAATGGAATATATGGAGCATCTTAACCCGTATGCAGAATATATTTCGGAACCAAGAGTAATTATGCCTGAGATATTACGTCCATATTCCGAGAATATTAATCAAGAATTTTATAATATAGATTATGAAGTATTCAAAGAAATGTTGCTTAACCAAAATACTAATGAATGCCGTTCAACATATTATCCTCATGAAGCTTGGACTATCTATAAACCTGACAGATTTAAAACCGGTTTGATTAAAAATATGAAAAAGGTTAAAGAAATGGTTAAAACATTAAAAGGTGAAAAGAGTATCTCATCTTTTGCTCCTGCAATGTATGATTATAGGAATTTGCTTAACTTTAGAATACTTGACGCACTAAATGAGCGCAAAATTTTAAAAGTTATACATAAATCCAAAATTTAAAAACATTATATAGTTAATCTTCAAACAAATCGTAAAAGTGAAAGAATTGAAACGGTGCAAGAGGAATGTGTTTTTCAAGAAATTTTACAAATTCAACTCTTAACTGTTCGTAGCATTTTTTTGTTTCGGGAATAAATTTTTTCACATAAACCCTGTATTTATCATTTTCTCTCAACGCGCAGGCAAACACAATGGGGCAATCCATAATTTCTGCAAACTTAAACGTACCTGTTGGAAACTGAACTTTATGTCCTAAAAATTGTACATCAGAGTTTGTACTGTTTTTTGATGTTCTGTCGCCTGCCATAAACACGATTTCGCCTGCCGAAAGTTTATCTTTTATCTCGATTGCCGTTTCTATTCCGATATCTTCAACCGCATAAGTTGTTACAGGTTTTTCAACCGCAATTTGTTTGATGAAACTGTTAAAAATTTTGCATTGCTCTTTTGCAAGAAACGCATTAACTCGTTTTTCGGGATATTTGTCTAAGAAGGCACGCATTATATCAATATTTCCGAGGTGCGAACAAATTACAAATAATCCGTTTTCAAATATTTTTTCATCATCTTTATTATCAAAAATTATCTTGTTGTAATCAAAATTGCCTGAAAAAACTTCCATTCTGTCGACAAGTGACCGGGAGTATTCGAGAAAATGTCTGAATTGATTAGTAAGTGTTGGTTTTATACCAATAATATTAAGATATTTTTTTGAACATCTGCGCGCATCTTCGGCGTTTAAAAAAGCAAAAAAAGTTATAAAAAACGCCAGAATTTGAACGGCTTTTTTGCCGAAAATTTTATAAATTTTCCATGTTAAAAGAAGTCGTTTTTCTCCCGCCGATTGTTCTTTAACCTGATACCATTTTTTGCCCTCTGTGCCGATATTGGTTGAACTTTTCTGATATTGGTCAGAAGCTCTTTTACCCTCACCCGCCTTACAGGCTCGTAGAGGGGATTCTATCGTACTCATAAAATACGACACGGAAAGTCCCACGGCAAGAATGAAACCGAGTGAACTTATAAGTTTGAAACTCGTAAACGCCAGCAGTGCAAACGAAAAAACGCTTGTCGCACAAGACAATAAAACAGCCTCTTTTGAATGGTTTCCAGCCTTGAAAACCGAATAATCCAACCCGAAACCGATGATAAGGTAAATTGCCAGTATGTGGAAAAGGTTGATTGCCTGACCTGTTACACTTAAAAGCGCGATTGAAAACATTGCCGCAACAACTGACGGCGTAACGATTTTTACTGCCCGCTTGAAATCGTAAATTACGGACAAAAGCAAAACTAAAACCCCAAACATAGGCAAAAGCATTCTTATGCAAGCTTCACGACATTCTCTAATTTTCTTGGAAACATCATTTGGAATATCAATGTATATTCCGCCGTTTTGTTCAATTATTTCGGGACGGTTAAAGTCATACAAAATCATAACCGACGTGTTTTCATTAATAAGAAAATCTTTTAAATCTTCGTTTACTTTCAAAAATTCTTGAGGAGATTTTTCGTTTAAAAGCTTTTGAACATCTTGTTTTGCCAAAATTCCGTTGAAATTTTCAAGAGAATTTTGATAAAGTTTTTTCCTTAACTCAAAATTTTCCCTCTGTTGTTTTTCAGACGGGATAAATTTGCTGATTGCCTGAAACTCTGTTTCTCCAATATTTTTGGCAATCCATTCTTCTTTGCGAAGCATTTCTTCACCCTCTGCGCCGATATTGGTTTGACTTTCTAAATACTGGTGAGAAGTTTTTTCACCTTCAACAACCGCAAATGTTTTTTTACTGTTACCCGTTATTTCACTCAACAATTTTTCAGCATGCGCAAGTTTTTTTGACGGAACGTACATATTTTTGATATCGTCGTCAAAATTCAGCATAAATATACTTGCAAAAGATATAACGGCAAATATTACCGCAAAAATCTTTTTACTCGGAAGTTTTAATTCGATTTTGCGAATAGTACAATCCAACCACTGTCCGCATAGAGGATAAAAAAGCACTACTATTATGTATACACTGAAAAGTCCTGTCATTGTGAAAACGGAAATTTGTTTTAAAAGTTCCACCCCTGAAAAAAGTAAAACAGCAAACGCGCATACAGTCGAAAGCATACTTACCGTAAGGCTTTTAAGTATTTTTTCACCCTCTGCGCCGACATTTGTTAGACTTTTCAGATATTGGTCAGAAGCTCTTTCTTTTTCAATAAAATAATGCAAAGAGTAATCAATACAAATACCGATTAAGGTTGTAGAAAAGACAAAAGTCAAAACATGAATTGTCGGGAAAATCAGCGATACAGCGAAATAACCCGATAAAATTCCAATCCCCAAACTTATTCCAATCGGTATTAAAATTTTTAGATTTTTGAAATAATACAAACACAAACCAATAACAAAAAGCGTTGAAAGCACGCAAATAATGTTGATTTCAAGCATTGATTTTGTGCTTGCATAATACGAATGTATAGGACTTCCCGTAAGATAAATTTTTGTGCCGTTTTTTGATAAATTTTCCTGCAGCGTTATAAGCTTTTTAATTTCTTTGTCGGAAATCTCAGAAGATACTTTCAGTGTAATAATTTTGTAATTGTCTGAAATTAATTCATCCGTACCGAGAGATTTAATATAATCCATGTAAAGCATAAAAGGGTCTTCGTTTAGAGGGACGAGCATAATATTCAGCGGGTCAAAAATTCTTTCCATAGCTTCTGCCGTAACTTCATCATATCTTTTGTTTTGGATTTTTTGTGCGGTTTTAGTAGAAAGAAGGTTTTTGTGATACTTCATCGAATTTTGCAAAAAGCTTTGTGTATCGTGAGTTTTGACATTGATATTTGTACTATCAATAGAATTTGTAAAATTATTTATTGTTTCATCATCTGCATTCTCAAAAATAACATTAATTTGCGAGGAATATTTTTCACTGAGTTTTACAAGTGTTGACTCGGATGATGAAAGAACCGCGTTAAGAATGTTTGTTTCGGTTTTAACAGGATGAGTGAACACAAAAATTCCGACAAAAATAAATACTGCAATGTACAAAAATCTAATAATGTTTTTCATTACATTCCCTAAAGTTTATTTGCGTTCTGCTTGCGGCATTTATGTCAATTTCGTCAATATATTTTGAGCCGCTGATTATGATATTTTTAATCACACCATAAGGTTTTGAACCCTGTTTTGGTTTCAGTGCCAATTGCCAGTCTAAGCTGTTTTTTACGTAATAAAGTTCAAAGTTTTTATTAAGATAAGAAAAATCTTTTTTTGAAATCGCAGTAATTATATCGTCTAATCTTTTATTTTGATTAGTTGTATAAGCGGTTGTTGTTTTTACAGGGTAAAGGGTTTCAAAAACTACTCCGTTTTGAGAGTTGAATTTGAAATTACCGCCTGATTTAATAACTGTTTGTCCTGCTGTTTTGGTTTGAGTAAATTTGCAGGAAACAGAATTGTATTGCGGCAAAGTTATTTTATCAGGTGTAGTCGGATGGTCAAAAATATCTGCGTATGCTTTTGAACAAAGAAAAATTATACCTGCTAAAACTAAAATCTTTTTCATAATTAAAGATTACAACAATCAGTTCTGACTTTCAATCACAAATAAACCTGATGAAAAAGTTTTTTCTTCATTTATATAACTAAATTCCAAATTATTTTCTTTTCGTGTAAGTTTCAGTGTAACAACAGTTTCGGGTTTCATAACATTCGAAAATTTAATTTTTTTACATTCCTTATTTTCGATATTTGTGTTGAAAACATCTTCCGCAAAAAATTTCGCATAAAAAAGTTGGACAACCCCGGGGACTATCGGAAATCCGTCAAAATGACCTTCAAAAAAGTTGGAGTTTGTTTTGAACATCATATTTATCTCAAAAGTTTCACCGTTTTTGCTGCGATTCAAAACAAACGGCAAACTCAATTTCATCCCGAAAATCTTTCTTAATTTCGCACTGTCGATTTTTCCGTTTTGAGTTTTCGGGATTTCATCCAAAATTCGCCATTTTTTTGGAAGAATTTCAGAGAATTTTGAAAGATATTTTTTAAAATCATTAACGCCAGGGTCGCGGCAAACTACCGCACAGCAAAGCTTTTCATCATAAAGCATACAATAACAATCCTCTACGGACGGATGTGTTTTTAAATTGGTTTCAAGTTCATCAAGCGAAATTCTTTTTTCCTGAATTTTAACCAGCCTGTCAGTGCGTTTTTTTAATAAAAATTCATAATCTGAAACTTTTTCTATAATGTCACTCAAAGGCATTTTTTCAAACGGGCAGAAAGGAGTTTTGACAACAATTTGATTGTTTTCTCCGAGTTCAATATCAACTCCCGAAATCAGCGTGAAAATATTACCTCCGCGTTTGTATGCGATATTGCCTGTTTCCGTGCTTCCGTAAATATCAATTACATCAGAAAAACGCGTAAAGTATTCGTAAACATCACTTTTAAGCTTTGCACCCGCAAGAAAAATCTTTTTGGGCAGGTTTTCAAATACAAAGTTATATTTACACAGTTTTTCCATAAATGAGGGTGTAGAAATCAAAATATCACAGGGCTTGAACTGTTCGGGAAACTCGATTTTTTCACGGTTTATGCTGAAATTTCCGTAAAATGGCAGAATAAAATTAAATGCAAGACCGTAACTGTGAGCCGAGGATGTTGTTGAAGCAATTATGCCGTTTTCCGGCAGGTCAAAATCATCAATTGTTGCCTGCGCTTCGATTTCGAGATTTTTTAGGGTTTTGATGATATTTTTCGGAACCCCCGTTGACCCTGAGGTGAAGAGGTTTATTTTGATATCGTTTGAATTGATTTTGTCATCAAAAACTCCCTCAAATGCATTCGGTTTTTCAGGCAGAAAGTATTCAAAATTAAGCATTTCAAGTCTTGTTTTGTCTGTCAGAAGATAAATATTTTTGTGCGCAAAAATTGACGCGAAAAAATTAACCGCATACTCAAAATAATCATCACAAAAGAGTACGACATTTTCTTCTTTCTGTTTTTTAAATTCGCACATTTGTCCGAAAACGTATTTTTTGAATTCACCAAAACTCATTTCTGGATTTACAAAAATCTTGTGCTCGTCATATTTGCTTGTAAAAAATTTTGTTAAAATCATTTTTTTTGTCTCATTACCGTTCTTATCATATATTCAACTGCAAACATAGTGCCGATTGCAATATATGAAATACATCCGTTATAAATTGCCCATATTTTTTCGGGCAAAAATACCGTGATTATTGAAATAATCAGGTTGCAAAAACAAAAAACACACCAAACATAAGTGAGTTTTCTTGTATAATTTTTTGTAAATTCGTCTAATTCACCCTCAATTTTTTTGGCAATTTTCTGAATAACCGTTTCTTTTGCAAAAAGCGATGTGAAAAATATTAAAAACACCGTCAAATTTGCGCAGACAGGATAAAATTTCACTGCAAAAATCTGCGTGTAATGAAACAACAAAATTACAGCAATCGTAAAAAATATCGGGATTAAAAACTTAAACTTCATTAGAGTAATTCTTCAACCGCGTTTACAACATCATCAACTGTGCGAATTTTTTTGAAATTTTCGGGCGAAATCTTTTTGTCAGTGAAATACTGTAATTTTACAGCCATATCAACGGCATCAATACTGTCAAGCTCCAAATCCTCAAAAAGATTTGTTTCAGCCTTGATTAAACTCTTTTCGATTTCAAAATCATCGACAAGAATTTCAGTTAATTTATTCATAATATCTTCGCGTGTAAAATTTTTACTCACCCTGTTTGCTCCTTATAAAATCGGCAAGTGTTTTGACAGAATAGAAGATTTTTGCATTTTCTTCTTTGCTTGTGGAAAGTGTGAGGTTAAATTTTTTCTTTAACGCCATACCGAGTTCCAGTGCGTCGATTGAGTCAAGCCCTAAACCTTCGCCAAAAAGTGCGTCCTCATCGGCAATATCTGAGGGTTTCATATCTTCCAGTTCCAAAACTTTTATTATTAATTCTTTAATTTCGTTTTCCATAATTCCTAATAAATTTATACCTTATTTGTTTCACAAAGTCAATTGTTTTATCCTTGGGGTGGCTTATTCAGTAACTCTTTTATACGTTCTGTAATTTTATTTCTAAGTTTAATTTCCGAAAGCTCAGGGTCAAAATCGGACATCTTAATAGGTTCTTGAATTGTTAAGGTGTAGTTCACAGTTTTATCGTTTGCATCAAGAGGAAAATGATTTTTAATCAAAAACGGATAATCTGTTTCGATTTTTACAGGTACAATATCCACTCCCGAAGCGATTGCAATTTGTGCAGCGCCTTTGTGAATTTTTATTTTTTCACCGGGCAGAGTTCGCGTGCCTGTCGGGAAAATTACGATGTTGTAGCCTTCTTTTAAAGTTTCAACGGCTGATTTTTTGAATTCCACAGGGTCAATGTCATTTATTATGTACAAAGATTTTACGATATTTCTCATAATGGGATTTTTTAGAATACTTTTTTTGGCAAGACACAATGATGGCTGCATATTACCTATTAAAAGAATTATGTCGATGAAGCTCGGATGGGAAGCGACTACAATTTTTCCTTTTATTTGAGATAATTCGCCTTTGATATGAACTTTGATTTCACCTGATTTTTCCATAACTTTAATGAAAACATTCCATGAGTCATGGATTATTTGAGCAAACTTTTGTCTGCGAATATTTCCTTTATATCGCAATGACAACAAAGGAAATAGTACACAGCCGATAAACAATGCGCCGAGTGCAAACAAAATCATTTCAAGAAGAACAAGAATACTTCGCAGAAGCTTCATAAAGTTCTCCTTTTAATTATATATAATTCACTTATAAATTCATCGGTTCTGCCTTCCAAAAACGCGATTAAATCTTCAAAACTTTCTTTTGACGATAAGTTTTCAGAGTTTTCGCAGAGTATATAATTTCCGTTTTTATTTTCGCAAATTAACGTGGAAACACTTTTTAAACCGTCAAAACTTTCCGTATAACAAAAAAGAGAGTTTTTTGACAAAATACTTTCCAAAAGTCCTGTCGAAACAGTCTTTTTGCCTGCCGAGATTGAATTGTAACTTTTATTTATACCTTTCAAAAGCGTAAAAATTCCGACTACAGCATTATGAACAGAAGCACTGAAACCTGCCGGAGAAACTTCGCCGTCTTCTTTACGCTGATTGATAAGTTTTTCTACACGTTCCACATCTCCGTATTCTGATGCGAAAACAAGGTTTATTGGTGTATCGTCATACACTTTGTACATTGTATAAAGTGCGGCACGACCGAACTTGTTGAGTTTGCGTCTTTGTAACATCGGGATAAATGAAACGTCGGGTTCACTATCCGTTAAAAAACAATATTTTTTAATGTCAAAAACAATTTCATTCATGTTATTATATTATCACAGAGATGATGATTACGATAACCAAAACGGCTGCGATTTGTTCTTTGGGAGAAAGCTTGGAAGAGATTTTCTCTAATGCTGTTGCGGGTAATTTGCCTGATTTAAGGATTACGGCTGACCTGCCCGAGATTGAAGAAAAACGGGAAGTGACTGACCAAAGTTTTGAAAGTCCAACCGATTTTGGCGCAGAGGGTAAAAAATATGACATTAGATGTAATCAAATCCTCTTACACTGCGTAAACCAAATAAGACCCGAAATTGATAAACTTTTAAATAAATATGATAAGAAAAAAATCGGCGTGATTATTGCCACAACAAATACTGGTATTGACAAATTTGAGGAAACTTCCGACGCAGATTTTTTAAAAATGAGTAATCCTGCGGAATTTTTGAGGGATTATCTCGGGCTGGAAGGTTATTGCAGCGGTGTTTCAACTGCATGTTCATCGGGGATAAAGGTTTTTTCCATTGCAAAAAAACTTATGGAAAATGGAGTTTGTGACGCAGTCATAGCGGGCGGAACAGATGAAATCTCAAAATTTCCGCTTGCGGGATTTTCGGCACTGGAAGTTCTCTCTGACGAGCGTTCATTACCGATGAGCAAAAACCGCAAAGGTATGAATATTTCCGAAGCGGGCGCTTTGTTTTTGCTGGAGAAAAACGGTCAGGGTATACAGATTTCCGGCATTGGTGAAACCTCTGACGCTTATCATTCATCAACTCCTGACCCTGACGGGGTTCAGGCGGCACAAGCTGTTCAAATGGCACTTGATGAAGCAGGGTTAAAACCTGAAGACATTGATTATATTAATCTCCATGGTACAGGCACTGTTTCTAACGATATTATGGAAGCTAATGCGGTTTATAAAATTTTTAAGAACAAAGTTCCTGCAAGTTCTACAAAACCAATGACGGGACACTGTCTCGGGGCGGCGGCTTCAATTGAAATTGCGCTTTGCTGTATGGCGTTAGAAAAAAATATGCTTCTTCCGCATATTTATGACGGTGAATTTGACGATAGTTTACCGCCTGTAAGACTTGTGAAAACAGGTGAAACGATTTTTGATGTTCGAAGCGTAATGTGCAATGCTTTCGGTTTTGGCGGAACAAATGCGGTCATCGTGCTTTCAAAAAAATACGATTTGGAAAAAATTCTTCCACATAATCATCCCATGATTTTGATTGACGATATTGTTGAGGTTAATCTAAAAGAGCAATATATTATTTCAAAGGTTACAATAAACGAAGACAACATGTTTTTTGAAAAAGAACTCAACGGCGTTTCATATATAACTGGAATTGAGTACATGGCGCAGACTATCGGATGTTATGCTTATCTCAAACGTGGTCATGAGGAAGCTAAAATCGGATTTTTGCTCGGAACGCGTTCTTATAAATCCGATATTGACAGGTTTGAAAACGGAAAAACATATTATATTAAGGCAAAAGAAATTTTTGGTGACAATCAGCTTGTTTCGTTTGAGTGTTTAATTTATAATGATAATGAAGAGTGTGCGAAGGCAATGGTAAATGTTTATCAGCCCGATGATGCATCAGAATTTTTAGCGGAGTAAGAATGGAAAAACAAATTTTAATAACAGGTTCAAGCCGCGGTATCGGCAGAGAAACAGCGTTATATCTTGCAAAAAACGGATATGATATTGTACTTCACTGTAACAGCAATATTCAAAAAGCTGAAGAAGTTCTTGCCGAAGTTAAAGAATTGGGGGCAAACGGCAGAATTTTGCAGTTCAATATCAAAGACAGGGAAGAATGCAAAAAAGTTCTTGAACGGGATATTGAAGAAAACGGTATATACTACGGTGTTGTTTTGAATGCGGGAATTGCACGTGACAATGTTTTTCCGATTTTGGAAGAAGATGAATGGGACGATGTAATTAACACAAATCTCGGCGGGTTTTACAATGTATTAAAACCGATTGTTATGCCTATGATTGAAAAAAGAATTAAAGGCAGAATTGTTGCAATGTCATCTGTTTCGGGACTTTGCGGAAACAGAGGTCAAGTAAATTACAGTGCGTCAAAAGCAGGGATTATCGGGGCTGTGAAAGCTTTGAGTCAAGAGCTTGCAAAACGAGGTATTACCGTGAACGCAGTTGCTCCTGGGGTTATTGAAACCGATATGATTAAAGATTTACCCGTTGATGAGGTAAGAAAAGCAATTCCCATGAAAAGGTTTGGAAAAGCCAAAGAAGTCGCAAGTCTTGTGAATTATTTGATTAGTGAAGACGCCGCATATATTACAGGTCAGGTGATTTCCGTAAACGGAGGTCTTTACTTATGACAAAAAGGGTTGTCATTACAGGCATGGCACAGGTCAGCCCGCTTGGTGCCGATAGAGAAAAAGCTTTTTCAAGACTTCTTACACTTAAAAATTGTGTAAAATATATGCCTGAACTTGAACAGTACACAAGGCTTAACACAAAACTGGCCGCTGCTGCGGAAGATTTTGAAATCCCCCAACATTTTAACAGAAAAGTTCTTCGTACAATGGGCAGAGTCGGAATTTTGAGTGTTTTATCGGCTGAAGAAGCATTGATTGACGCGGGCTTGCTTGGTGATGAAATTATTACCAACGGGGAAACAGGCGTAAGTTACGGTTCTTCATCGGGTTCTCTGGAAAGTATTATTGATTTTTATTCAATGATGGTGGACAAAGAGGTTAAAACTCTTACATCAGGTAGCTATATAAAGATGATGGCGCAAACCTGTGCCGTTAATATTTCATTGTATTTTAAAACAACAGGAAGATTAATTCCAACCTCAACAGCCTGCACATCGGGCTCGCTTGGTATCGGATATGCTTATGAGGCGATTAAAAACGGATATCAAACCGTTATGATAGCGGGCGGCGCGGAAGAACTTCACCCGACACAAATTGCTATTTTTGATACACTTTATGCAACAAGTCAGAAAAATTCAACGCCCGAACTTACTCCATCACCGTTTGACAAAAACCGCGACGGTTTGGTTATAGGAGAGGGTGCAGGGACTTTAATTCTTGAAGAATACGAACATGCAAAACGCCGCGGCGCAAAAATTTATGCAGAAATAATCGGCTTTGGCACAAGCACGGACGGCACTCATATTACAAGCCCTAATATGAAAAAAATGAAATCCGCGCTTGAACTTGCTCTTAAAGACGCAAATCTTTCTTCCGATAAAATTGATTACATAAACGCTCACGGAACAGCAACTTATCAGGGCGATATTGCCGAAACAAACGCGACTTATGATGTATTTAAACGTCATGTGCCCATAAGTTCTCTAAAAAGCTATACAGGCCACACACTCGGCGCCTGCGGAGCTGTGGAAGCGATTTTGTCGCTTGATATGGCGCATAAAAAATGGTTCTGCCCTACAATAAACTTGAATGAAGTTGACGCGGAATGCGGTGATTTAGACTACATCAAAGGTGAAGGACGCGAATTTGGCGCAGATTACATAATGTCCAACAATTTTGCGTTCGGTGGAATTAATACTTCTCTTATTTTTAAGGTAAATATTTAATAACAAAAATATCTTTTGGCTTTATGTTGGCGTTTCCGCCTTTCATCAACAACAGTAAATAATGGCTTCCGGGTAAAATTGTACAGACGCTGTATCTTAAACCGAGAGCAAGCGGGCTTAAATTTTTGCCGTGTTTTGAAATATCACCGTCAAATCTTTTCTTGTTCAGCCCTTCTATATCAAATCCCGAAATAAGAATTTCTGCAGGAACACCATAACCT
>CAJUPC010000026.1:7550-16111 GCA_910588555.1 Candidatus Gastranaerophilales bacterium | reverse complement strand
CCATAACCTCAAATTCAACTATACTGCCCTCTCTTGATTTTTTCGCATTAATTTTTTGTATAAATCTTATTCTTACAGGCAGGTAATTTATGTCGTTATAATCATAATCCAAATTTGCTTCAGGATATGTACTGCTCGTATTTTGAAGAGTGGTTTCTACAAGTTCATCCTTGATTAACTCAGGTGTATATCCTGCATAGCAGGGCAAAGCGATTAAAAGTAAAAGCGTTGCGAGAAATTTAGTCATATTTTGCCTTTTTGCCTGTCTCAATTTTTCTTTGGAGTTTGCGTCTGTTTTCCTGTGATGTTAATAAAAAATTCTGATAATAAATATTGTCGTAATACTTGTTGTTTTTCAAATATTCGGGATATTTCATATAAATATATTCATAAACATACATCATTCTTCTGCTTGCAAGCGGATGAGTGGACAAAAATTCGTATCTGTATTGAGGAAATGCTTTATTCATCATAACAATAGAGGCAACCGGGTTGTAGCCTGCTTTGACCATAAAATCAATTGCGCGTTTATCAGCTTTGCGTTCGAATTTTCGAGGAGTGAAAATGTAAGGAACAAAAGAAAAGTATCCGCGCATAATTCCCTCAGAAGAATCTATGCTGTGTGAAATTTCATGTGACAAAACTGCAGCAAGTTCGTCTTCGTCATCCATATAATTAATAATTCCGTTATATATTGTAATATGACGATTTATGTGGCTTGAATTTGCGTTTACTATGTTCTTGCTGTTATAAGAAAAATTCATAGGATATTTGATTTTGTTGGCGTTAAGAATACGAAAACCGACTTCATTAACTGCGTTTTGTTTTTCACGCTGATTTTTTTGGTCATAGTAAGTTGAAGCATTTGCAGATAATGCGGTTACCAACAGTACAAAAACAACTAAAAGCCTTTTAATCATTATGTTTTCCTTTCTTAATTCCAAATAAAGTATAAATCATTCAAAACCTATCAGGCAAGTTATAAATATTTGGTTACAAAAAAACAGGCGGGAAAATTTTCCCGCCTGCAATTTATATTAATGTTTATAATTTATACATCAAGCCGCCTTGTACGCCGACCCCTGTTCTGCCAGCATTTCTTATTACGAATTGGGCATAAGCACTGAATTTGTCTTTCCAAGTTTTGGTGAAGCCAAATCCGTATTCAAGGTAGCCGTGGCGCATTCCCACACTCGGCAATGATACGTGGCCAGCATAACCTGAGTCGTATCCGAGAATGTTATAGAAGTATTGAATTGTTGCATAAATACTCCATGTTTCTCTTCCGTATATTAAGTTTAATCCCGGAGCTACGTTTACGCCGTTAAGCATTTTTGAGTACATTGTCATATCGCCGTAACCAGAGTACCATTTTTGCTCGCCAAACATTGTGTACGAAGCTAGTAAGTTTGGTTGAACGATTAAGCGTTTTGTCGGATGGAAGTTATATGCAGCTTTAGCAGCGGAACCAACAAACCAATTTGCTGTTTCATCGCTAAATCCGCGTACATCCATTGTATTGCCATAGCCGCCGCCATATACAAGTAATGAACCGATAAAGTCATCTTTCATTACGGTTGCCATTGCACCGCCCTGTCCGCCGTTTTGGTACATTCCCATGTTAGCATATGTTTGGTGAGCGCCTGTGTAACCGATGTATGCTGTCGGAAGTAATGACCAGCCTTTTTTCAAGTCGATTGCCGGGAAGTCAGCACCAACCAAGGCTCCGTAGAAGTTGTTATTTACGTTTAAATCTCTTGTCATGCTAAGTTTTTCAAATGTACCAAAAGATTTAAACCATAAACTTCCGTCTTTTCTGTTATATTGATATGGTGCAAACAATGGTGATGCAGCTGCATAAAGGTTTGGATTTTGTTGAGCCAGATACTGCATATTGATTTGCTGTGTATGGTCAAACAATACATTGTTTACAACAAGCTGGTTCTGCCAGTTAGCAACTGTTGAAACTTGTCCTCTGAACACTTGATCATTATATCTTGTAAGTGCTGCAGTGTAGTTTCCGTTACCTTGTGAGAATAATTTATAGTAACCGATTGGAGTAAATACTTCTTTATTCGTTGCTGTGAATAAAATATTTTCCATCGGATTAGCAGATTCAAATATTTTTATACCAATATATCTGTCAATCGGAGCTTTTCCAACAAATTGGAAGTTGTCAATATTTAATGTTGCTGTTCCGTCGGTTGTTACAGAACCTGCAAGAAGTTTATCATTTGTCCACCAACGAGGAGCAATATCAATACTGTAATTTCCTGTTGAACCGTCAGTTAAGTTTACAGCACCCATATCGTTATTTGTTATGGTGCCGTTCATTATATTAATACCGCTTATACCATCAATGTTAATAGCTTGTGAGCTAAATCCGTTCTGCATAATGAATGCATTTGAATTTGTCAGGTTTAATGTATTAAATTCTGTTGTTCCAGCAGAAGTTATGATTTTAGAGTCAGCTGCTGTAACATCGTTCATTACGGCTTTGTCAACTGCTGTTGCACTGAGCAGTGCATTATTGCTGATTTCAGCTCCGTTTGTGAATGTTACGTTTTGACCGGAAGCATTTAATTTTCCGTTATCTTTTGCAATTGCCTGATTGTCAAAGATTACGTTCTGACCTGGTCTTGCTTGAGCTGTGATTGAACCTTTAGAAACAGATACGCTGTTTCCAAATCTTAAATCAACATCTCTGTATGTTGAGTAAGTGATATTTGCTTCTCTGTCAAGAGTTGTTGAACCGATAATAGTATCTGCAATGATACCGATATTTTTACCGTCAATATCTCCAAAGATAAGGTTTCCGCCAAATCCGTTTTCGTCAACAAATGTCAAATCGCCTGAATTGTTAATTGTTAAGTTGCCGTTGTAATTTCCTGTTGTACCACTGAAAATAACATTACCTGCGCCGTTTTTATTAATTTCACCCGCACTGCCTGTGATTTCAGCTTTCAAGTCAAGATTATTTTCGCCGTTCAAGTTCATTACGGCATCGGCACCGTTAAATGTAATAGTTTGACCTTCGTCAGCCATTTTGACGTTGTCGCCCATATTTAACGTACCAAAATTATTAATTGTTATATTACCTGTTACAGTATCACCGTTTCCAAGATTTACTCTGCCGGAGTTATCGGCGTCTGTACCGCTGATTGTCAAGTTACCGGCAATTGTTGCAGTTACTGCATCTTCAATATAACTTCCTGCATTAATTGAAAGGTTGCTTCCTTCTTCTGTATTTAGATTTCCGCCGTTAGCAATCAATGTTCCGTTTGAAGTTCCTGCGTAATTCAATGTACCTTTATCAAGAGTTACGCTGCCGCCCCATTCGGTTCCGTCGAATGCAGCGCTTCCGCCGTTAATGTGCAATGTATTTGTATTATCAAAGCTGACGGATGTATCTTTGCTGATACTGCTGTTTTCAAGCAGTGTCAAATTGCTGTTTGTGATATTTAATGTACCGCCGTCAGCAATTAAAGCTCCATTAGTATTGAAGTCTTTAATATTTAATACACCGGTTTCACCAAGCTGAACAGATCCAAGCCAATTATCTGCGTTAGTTTCACCGCCGTTAAGCGTTGCTGTTCCGCCTGTAATATTAAATTTGCTGTTACCTGCAATTGTAATATCTGCTGCTTCTGCTATAGAACCTGCTGATTGGTTGAAAATTCCTGAAGAAGTTTCATTGCCGATATTTACTGTTCCGCCGTTGATATTATCGTTTTCATTATCAAAGTTAAAATTGCCTGTGATATTTGTTGTACCGCCTTGCTGGCTAAAACTTCCGCCTTTATTTACATTGTCAAGGTTAAGTGTACCGTTTGAAATACTTAAATTTCCGTCAATTTTATCAGCATTGTTAAAACTTGCCTGACCGCCGTTAACTTCAATAGTTGAGCCTGAATTAAGAACAGTGTTTACCTCTGAATTAATATGGCTTCCGTCTGCAATAACAAAGTTTTGTGTCGGAGAGTCAATTGTCAAGTTACCGCCGTTGCCGATAAATGCACCGTTTTGAGAAGTTCCGCCCAAATATGTCAAATTACCGCCATTTTCAAGAGTAATTTGTCCGTTCCATGTGCTTGAACTTCCGATTGTAACTCCTGCGCCTTCGTTATTGTTAGAAATAGTCATATTTCCGTCAAGAGTCAATTGTGTAAGGTCTTTAATATAGCTGTCGCCTGTAATAATAATATTACTTTGGTCGTTTACATTCAAAATACCGCTGTCAGCTTTAAGAGTTCCGTTTTGAGTTACACCTGCAAGGTTTAATTCTCCCCCGCCAAGCTGAACTGTTCCTAGCCAGCTGTCTGCGTTAGTTTCACCGCCGTTAAGTGTTGCTGTTCCGCCTGTAATGTTAAGTGTGCTGTTATTTGCGATATTAACATTTGCAGCTTCTGCTATAACACCGTTTGATTGGTTCAAAACTGCAGTTTCATTTGCATTTCCGATATTCAATGTGCCTGCGCTGACACTATCTGACGCGTTATCCAGTGCGAAATTGCCTGTAATATTAGTTGTTCCGCCTGTTTGAGTAAATGTTTCACCTTTAGTTACGTTATTTAAATTAAGTGTACCGTCTGAAATACTTAAACTTCCGTTTATTGTATCAGTGTTGTCTAAAGTTGCAGTTCCGCCTGTTACAGCAAGTGTTGAACCTGCATTAACAGTTGTATTTACTGCGGAATTCAAAACGCTTCCTTCGCCGATATTAAATGATTGAGAACCGCTTGAAATATTCAAGTTACCGCTTGAACCTACAAATTTTCCGTTAGAACCGTTATTTGTTCCTTCAAAGTTTAAGGTTCCGCCATTCAAAGATATTGTACCGTCAGTCCATGTGTCGCCTGTTACAGAGTCGTTATTAAGAGTTACGTTACCTGTTTCACCGATAGAAACATTGTTTGACAGAACATCAAATACAGCATCTTTTTCAACAGTACCGTTAATTCCGAGTGTTCCTGTTTCACCTGTAAATTCAATTTTACCGCCGGACATAACTGCACCGTCAGCCATATTGAATGTTGAACCGTCGCCTACAAGGATTTCACCGCCTGTAATATTTCCGCCGCTTGCAACATTGAAAATTGAGTCTTCAATATTTACAGTACCGTCAGTGATTGCGCTTCCTGCATTTATAGTAAGATCTGAACCGTTTTGAAGAGTCAAATTACCGCCATTTTGGGTGTATGAACCGTTTACGGTATCATGAATAATTCCGTTTAATGTCAGATTACTTCCTGTATTTACAATTGAACCTGACCAGTTGTCCCCTTCTTTCAAAGTAACACTACCATTGTTTGTAATATTTAATGTAGAACCGTTTTGAATATCGGTTTTGCCTGTAGTATCAATGGTTCCGCCATTAACATTAACAGTACCGCCTGACGCGATGATAGTATTTGCACTTCCGTTAATATTACCGGAAACATTAAGCTGTCCACCGTTGTTTACATTGGTAGTACCGCCTGAAATTGTTCCTCCGTCGGCAACTGTCATATTACCTGATACGTTTGTTGTTCCGTTTGTAACAGAACCTCCTTCGCCGACATTCATAGTTCCGGTAACATTAGTTGTTCCTCCGGAAACAGTTCCGCCGTTATTAACATTCATTGTGCCTGAAACATTAGTTGTTCCGCCTGTGATTGAACCGTTATTTCCGATATTTAATTCGCCTGCGGCATTTGTTGTTGTATTGCCTCCGATTGAAGAACCGTTAGAAACGCTTAAAGTATTTCCTGTTTGAATATCAACGGTACCGCCTGTAATTGAACTTGCCGCATCAGACATTGCCAAATTTGAATTACCTTGTAATACAAGGCTTCCGCCGTTTTGAGTGTAGCTTCCGGTTGTTGTATCGTGTGAGAAGCTGTCAAGGATTAGTGAACCGCCTGCAGAAGTATTTATATCACCCTGCCATATATCAGCGCCGCCTAGTGTGTCTCTTGTTACAGCATTGTTAAGAATAACTGAACCGTTATTAATATTGATTTTGCCGCCCTGTTGAAGATTAATTGCAACATTTTCGGCGATTGATACTCTATCAGAAGCTGTTCCTATGTTTAAAATACTTTGGTTATCAGAAGTTCCGCCGATTGTCAAAACAGAACCGTTGAAAATTTTGTTTGTATTGTCAATAGTTGCTGTTGAACCGTTTAACAATTCCAATTCGCCTGCGGAAATATTGTATTTATTAAACATATTAGAATTATTTAATGAAGTTTTACCGCTGGTTTGTGTGTAAGTTCCTGTAAATCCGTCAACATTTTTGTTATCTTTAAATTCAACTGTACCGGCACTTTGGTTTGTAATACTTCCGTTACCTGCAATTGAGCCGTTTGAGCCGAACGAAACTTTATTTCCTGCATTTGTACCGTTGATAACCAATTTAGAATTTGTACCGTCAAGATATACATCAGCTCCTGATTTTGCAGTGTTGCCTGAGAACGTAATGTTTCCTGCGGTTGTGTCTAAATTTACGTTTCCGCTGTTATAGATTGCTCCGCCTTTATCGCCTGCAGAGTTTCCTGTGAAAGATGTTCCGCCTGCAATATTAACTTCTGATGTGTTGTAATAGTAGTTTGAATTATAAACTGCGCCGCCTTTACTTCCTGCCTGATTGCCGCTAAAGCTGTTGTTTTGACCGATATTTATTGTACCGTCCCAGTTAGCTATTGCGCCGCCGCTATTATCAGCAATGTTATTGTTAAATACAGAACCTGTACCGGTATTGGTGATTGTGTTTCCTGTATTATCATAGCTGTATATTGCACCGCCTGAACCTGAACTGTTGCCTGTAAATTCGCCTTTACCGTTTATGGTAATTACAGAGTCTCCGTTATAAATAGCTCCGCCGCCGGTGGCTGCCGAGTTGCTGTTAAAAATAACATTTTCAAAATTTATATCAGAACCCTGAGCGAATATTGCTCCGCCGTGTCCACCGTCAGATGTGTTAAAACCTGTAATTTTGTTATTATCAAATGTTACTGTTCCGTTAGCTGTGAGTGTGCCGCCATTTATATAAACAGCTCCGCCTGCGGGTGTGTCATAATAGTCAGAACCGGGATAATGCTGGTTCCCGCTTTGAACAGTGTTATTTGAGAATGTAACACCGTTGTTAAGAGTTAAAGTACCTCCGGTTTGATAGATTGCTCCACCTAAAACCGCTTGGTTAACATTGTTTTTAATTGTGTTGTTAGAAACATTCCCGTTAATTGTTAAATTATAGCCGCTATTAATTATAACGCCCATATTTCCGTCATTGGTAATATTGTAATCAGAAGCTCCGTTGAGAACAGTATCTTCATTGATTATGGGTCTTGTATCGACCGCTTGAGCCGAAAGTGACATTACAGAGAGTAAACCTGCAATAATCAGCGTATTCTTAAACATACGTATCTCCATATTTTTTATCGTTAATTCCTAATGTGCGTATTATAGCATAAATCCTTTAAAAATGGAACACTTTTTTAAAAATTTTTAAGCCAAAAAAGGCTCCGTTAGGAGCCTTTTGAGTTTTTTTGTTTATTATTCTTCCCAAATAACAAATCTTGAGTCAACACCGGCATTAGTCACGGCACCTGTTTTTGCATTTTCTTTGTTTTTGTCTGAGCCTGAGCCTATAACTTCGCCTTTTCCGTTAAATACTGTTGCTTCCCATTTACCTGTGTTCGGGTTGTATTTTGTTTGAACGAAAGGTTTTTTAGGGTCGTGTGTGACTTTTTCAAATTTGCCGACTTCGGCTCTGCGTTTGTATTTGTCAGTTAAACCACTTTCATCAAACAGTGTCAAGTCGATTTTACCGCCGTTTGGAAGGCCGTTTACGCTGTGTTTTTTATCGTATGCATTGTTATAGAAATGTACAATTTCCATTGCTTGTTTAAACGTCAAGGGTTTTCCGTCGGTAGTTTCGTAAAGAGCTGCCATCTGGTTCCAGTATTTACCGTGTTTGTTCAAATCCCATTCTTCAACCTTATTGTTTGTTGTTCCTTTATAAGTTTGAGGTTTAGGAATTTCTATTTTTTCAGGTATAGGTAATTCGGACGGTTTGATATCAAGTTTTACAGGTTCGATTTTTATAGGTTCAATCGGTTTTATTTCCGGTTTGTTAGCATTTCTTTCTGTAACCTTAAGTCTTGCCGCTGTTTCAGGTCTGCAGCCGTTATCTTTGACATTCTTCATTGTGAATATCCCTTTGATTACGCCGCTTATAGCACCTGAAATCGCCATAGTAACAGGAACTCCCAAATCAAATTTGTGTCTTGCGCTGGTTGTGCCCTGGTCTCTGACTTCGCCTTCAGCAGTACCTTTGGTTTGGCCTTCGACTTCGCCTTCAACGGTTACTCTTTCTGTACCTGAAGCTTCAACAGTAACATCACCTGACGCTACCCCGGAAGCTGTGCCTGTTGCAGTACCTGTTGCAGTACCGGAAGCTGTGCCGTTGTAAGTACCGGAAGCAGTACCTGTTGCAGTACCAGAAGCTGTGCCGTTGTAAGTGCCGGAAGCAGTACCTGTTGCAGTACCAGAAGCTGTGCCGTTGTAAGTGCCGGAAG
>CAJUPC010000026.1:2053-7450 GCA_910588555.1 Candidatus Gastranaerophilales bacterium | reverse complement strand
CTGTGCCGTTGTGAGTGCCGGAAGCAGTACCATTGTATGTTCCTGAAACGTCACCCTCATGTGTCCAAGGTACATCTCTATCGTGGACTGTTGTTTGACCGCCGACCTGATAGTCACCGTCCCAAACTTCTGATGTAAAGGTGTCTGTTACTTTGTTAGAACCGCTTGCAGTGTAATGATCTGTCCAGTCTTGTGAGAAATTTTCTTTCCAGTGATCTTGATAATCCTGAGTCCATTCTTGTTTGTATTTTTGTTCCCATTTTTGTTGCCAATCTTGTTTCCATTGCTGTTGGTATTCTTCTGTCCAATCTTGAGAGAAGTTTTGTTCCCAGTCTTGTTGGAAATCCTGCTGCCATTTTTGTTCCCATTTTTGTGACCATTCTTGTTGCCAAGGCTGTTCCCAGTGAACTTGTTTTGAAGCAGACCAGTTAATATCAACTTGTTGAGAATATGCTTGTTTATAGTTACAAACAACTTCTTGTGAATATTTCAAAATGTTGTCATATTTGCCGTTTACAAGTTTTGTACAAGCAAATCCTTCCATAAGACAGCCCATTGCAAATCCTGCAACTGCACCTTTTCCGCCTTCTTTTAGAACGTGTACAAAGCGCATTAAATTTGTATTATCTTTTTCTTTATCAATACCGCAAAGTTTTGCGCAGTTGCCTAAGAAGTTTCTATCGCCGTATTTAGCGTCAATACCTTCTTGCATTTGGTGCTGCAATCTTACGTGATTTTTAAGATATTCATCCAATTTTTCAGGATCGGCAAGTTCAGGATGCTGAGCGATTAACTGTTCTTTCATTTTGTTGAATTTTTCAACATCAACACCACGTTTTGAGTTTTTTATACTCATCATATAGTCGGCGTTATTATATTCATCTTTGCCGTCTTTCAAATTATCAAGTTCGTTTTCATTTGAAAGTGCCATGAAATAATCTTTGAATTTTTCGCTGTTGAATTTATATTGTTTGCCTTTGACAATGAAGTCACCGCCTTCTTCAACAACATCGCAGAACGTATCGGGATTATCTTTAATATATTTGCGCTGTTTGCCGTTCAAAGATTTGTTATTATCGTCTTCTTGCCATGAGTCATCTTTGTCCCAGTGAATAACTCTGTTTTTTACACGTTCTTGAGCAATTTCACGGCTAAGTTTTGCTTCTGCCATGTATTCTACAAGTTTTTCTTTATTTTCTTCAACATCTTTTGCTTCAGCTTTTTTGGCCTTTTCAATTTTTTTGGCACCTTGTTCTTTTAGTTTATTAACTTTTTCGGTGTCGCCTTCTTGAGCTGCTTTATTAATTTTTTCGTCATATTCTGTGAAGGTATTATGAGCTTTATTCAGGTGTCTGTCTTGTATCATTTTATTAGCCATTCTGCCTAAAGCGTCATCTTCAAGTTTTACCGCTTCATCAAGAGCTTCACGCTGAGCTACAAAAAGAATTTCTTCCTGAGTTGCTTCAACACCTTTTCTTACTCTATTTTCTTTATAAGCCTGATGTGTAGCTTCGTTAAATGCATTTCTTACGTATTCTGCATTTTCGGGTTTCATGTATTTTTCAAGTTTTGCTTTGAAGATATCCTGGAATTTTTGAGTTTCTTCCTCGTTAGCGCATTCTCTCATAAAACGGTCTTTTGTGATGATACGATTATCAGCACTGCTTTTTGCCAAATTCTCAATATTGGCTTTAATAGCTTCCGCTTCTTTTGAGTATACAACATCTGAAATGTCGCCTTTTAGCAAATCTTTATCTTTGCTGTATATTTCGGCATATTCTTTTTTGTATTGTTCCAATTTTTGTTTTTGAAGAACTTCATTTTCTTCCAAAGAAACTACAGGAGCTTTCGGTGTTTCAACAGGAGCGTCTGCAGATTGAACTTTTAAGCCTTTGTCCATATTTTCAGCTTTAACTTCATCGCTGATTTTAAATGTTGGTGAACCGGCACTGTAAGTACCGTCTTTGTTGTCAATAATTAAACCATCTTTAATAAGCTGTTTGAGCTGCGCAGGGTTTTTCTTCTTAATAGCATCAATGTAATTTGATGATAATAGTTGATTTGTCACTTCATTTGCACACATAGTCAAATCCTTTCTTTGAGTTCATTATTTTTGCACACAAACTCAAGATATTTACTTTTATACTTCTCTATGCTCATGTAAAAACATTTTGTAATTGCGAATTGCATAACACCTCAAAAAAGTTTACAAAAGTTAAAATTTTACAAATTCCTATATATATATATTAATATTATTTTTAAATTAGTCTATACATTATATAATTTATTTATTTGAAAAAGATTTTGTGAACTTTTGTAAAATTAAATGAAAAAACAGTCAAGTTTTTATTTAAAAAACCGTTTATATACATGTATTTATAGTGTTCATGTGCAAATCGCATAGACGAGGTTCGGAAATGAAAACAACAAAATTAAACGCGAAAAAGATTATAGCATTTTCTTTATGTACATTATTTGTAATGCAGCAGTCATTAGCATATCAGGTATTGGCTTCTACTATTACCAATGCTGACGGTTCTGCTATTATTAAAGATTCTCAAACAGGGAATTTTGAAATTAGACCTGACGCTGTTAACGGCAGTACAGGTTTTAAACAGTTTGGTGATTTTAAATTGGATAAAGGCGATATTGCAAACTTTATCTATCAGTGGACACAGTGGAACCAATCTATTAATGCTGACGGTTCAATTAAACATACGTATAAAACAGGCGATATTACCACATTTGTTAATTTAATCAACAATCAGGCCGTTATCAACGGTATTGTTAATGCTGTTACTAAACCGGGAAGCAACGGTGCATTAGCTTCTAACAGTAATTTGGTATTTATTGCTCCGAACGGACTTGTTGTTGGCTCTTCAGGTGTTTTAAATGTTGGAACTTTATCTGTTATTACACCAACTGCAGCAAGTTATGATGCATTATCAAAAAGATTAAATTTACCTCAATCTCCGGATCGTCCCATTAACGAAGGAAAAGTTATCAATGCTGTTTATGACGAAAACGGCAAACTTATAAGTGGTGATATTGAGGCTATCAGTTATTGGACCGACAGAGTTCAAGCCAGAGAAATAAATGCAACTTTCGACCCTGCTTCTCTTGCAGGCGGTAATGAAGCAAATAATATTATCAGAGTTGATGCCGGCGGTAAAATTATTTCAAGAGGCAATGTTGAATTAAAAGGCGGTCAGATTGATATTAACGGCGGATTGCTTGCAGGTGTTGGTAACGAAACTACTATTTTAAAACAACATGATGCGGCAAATACAATATTTAACAGTCTTGTAAATGCAAGCGAAACCAATTCTGCAAATCAATTTTCAGCAGCAAGCGGAACTATTACAATTACATCGGCAACAGGAACTTCTGTCGGTGCAAAATCAGGCTCCAACGGTATTGTAAGAAATTTAGCCTGGAACAGTAACACAACTATTAAAAACACAGGTTCAAACGGTGTTAAAATTAAAGGTGAAGTTTCTAACGCGAACGGTAAATTGCTTGTAGAAAACTCAAATGGAGATTTACTTGTTGACACAACAGGTCTTGTTAGAAATAACGGTGATACAGAACTTAGAAATACAGGCAACAAACTTGCCGTAAGCGGTAAAGTTGAGTCAAATAAAGGTTCTTTACTTGTTTATAACGAAGGCAGAGGCGGTATGGATATTAACGGTAAAATTGATATTAACCATACCAACCGTGTTGATACTGTTAATTTTATAAACAAAAATTCAAATATGACAATTGGCCGTGCTGATAATGTTAATAACATTACTTCTAACGCTGATGTTAATATAACAGTTACTAACGGAAACTTACTAAACAACGGTGTTGCTCATAACTTGATTGCAACAACAAATCAAGCAGATTTGAACATTGATGTTACAAACGGTTCAATCGGTGCAGAAGTCGGTCCTTGTGACGGCGGTATATGTACCGGTATCGGAACTGACGCAAGAGATTTGACTAAATCAATTAATACATCAATCGACGGCGTAATCACTGCAACAAGCAAAGGTACAAATTCGCTTATAAATATGGCAAGTTTGAACAAAGATATGCATGTAAATCAGATTAAAGCTGACGGACGTGTAATATTGCTTGCAGATGACGGAACTTTAGCAGCAAACGGTACTAAAACTACAGGTGCAAATCCTTACAGTATTGTAAACAGAGCAAAAGACCCCAAAAAACCGAATGTTGAAGGTGCAGGAATTTCAATGATTGCAAGCGGAAATATCGGTGAAACAGGCAAAGCATTAACATTCAGACAAAACGGTTTAGGTACAATTTTCTATGGTGATGACGCAAGAGATCCTCACTCTTTCAAACCGGTTGACAACAAAGGCTTTGGTGTTGATATGCTTGCTATCAATAATATCAACGTAAAAGGTCTGGACGCTGAAGATGGTTCTAAAGTTAATACATATATCTGCGCAATGATTGCAAGAAATGGTGATATTAAAGCAGAACTTTCAGGTGATACTTATATTAGAGAAATTACTGCTAATAAAAATATTGATGTTCTAACTCGCGGTAAAAACTTATATGTAGATAACTTAGGCATCGTTCCCACTTATGCAAACGATTATTACGGTCCTAATTCAAATGTAATTCCTGACGCTGTAAAATTAACAGCATTGGATTTAGGAAGCTACCTGAGCGAAGCTGAAAACCCATCATATATTCACGCGGCGGATTCTACAATTGTAGTCGTCAACGGTAAAATTGAAGGTAACGGCGAAGGCAGACCGGCTCATCAACAAGATTTGACACTTGTTGCAGATAACGCTTACGCAGGCGGCTATTACTTCAATATGGGTAAACACCGCGGTGAAACAGGCAAATCAACAGTAGTTAAAAATGATAAAACAAACCCGATTGATACACCTGACGGCAAAACAGCTTCTATCAGAGGCAAAGCTGTAAGACCGGAAGACGTTGAAGGTATCGGCGATCCTGAAAACCAAACTGAACCGGGCGGCAATGGACGTAACTACTATTACGGCGGAAGCGAACAAGGTAATGACCCGGGTTATGACGGAGTTAAAGATCCTGATGGTAATCCTGTTGAGGATCCTGCAGAAAACGAACAAGGCGGCGAAAATGATGATGACAACTTAGTTGTTCCGTCACCTGATGACCCCGATATTGGTGACAACGATAACGACAATGACAATGATAACGATAACGACCTTGACAACGATAATGACAACGACAACGATAATGATAATGACAACGACGTAGACAATGACAACGATAACGACAATGACAACGACAACGACAATGACAACGATAATGACAATGATAATGATAATGACAATGATAATGACAATGATAATGACAATGATAATGACAATGATAATGACAATGATA
>CAJUPC010000026.1:0-1953 GCA_910588555.1 Candidatus Gastranaerophilales bacterium | reverse complement strand
ATGACAACGATAATGACAACGATACGGACAGCGATACAGACAATGATACAGATACCGATAACGATACAGATACCGATGATGATATGCGTGACAGACTAAACAAACAATTATACAAACAGCGTGTCGTTACCGATAGGGTCGACTCAATTGACAAACGTCAATATATGAGATTTAATACGCAAGACAATCAGAACGTAATTGCATTTGAATCAGATAACAACGACGCAGTAGCAATTACAGACATCTCAAGAGGCGGTGTTTCTCTGAAACACGATAAAAAACTCAAAGTCGGTGATGTTGTACCTGTTAAACTTAAATACGGCGATTTGGAAATCAACGCAAACGCAAAAGTAGTTTCAGCAAGTGACGTTAAAGCCGGAGCCCAATTTATAGATTTAGATCAGTCAACAGCAAACAAACTCTTATACCTCAGCTTACTGCTGAAAGACGAAGAAGCGATTGTTCAAACAATTCAAAATATCTCGGCAACGTCTATTGACGAATAGCACTTAAATACGAAAAGCTCCTCAAACGAGGAGCTTTTTTTTGTGTATAATTATTTCAGAAGGAGTGTAGTAATAATGTTTAAAATTGATGAAGAAAAATGTATTCACTGCGGACTATGCATAAAAGATTGTTCGGCTTCTGCACTGGAATTTAACGAAAACAAAATCCCTGTTATAAATGAAAAAAGATGTTTTAAATGCCAGCACTGTCTTGCAATCTGTCCGACAGGAGCATTATCGGTTTGCGGTAAAAATCCGGAAAATTCCCACGAAATTCAGGAACGTAACCCCGAAAACCTGCTTAACCTGATTGAAAGCCGCAGAAGTTTTCGTCATTACAAATCTGAAAATCTTGATAATGACAGAATGGAAAAGCTTAAAAATATGCTAAAATATGTTCCCACAGGCGTCAATTTCCATAAACTTCATTTTTCATTTATTGATGATATCGATGTAATGAATGAATTCAGAGGTTATGTTAATAAGAAAATTCTTAACGCATTAACCAAAAAGCCGGTAAAAGCTATTGCAAAAAAATTCAGCCGATACACAAAAGCGATTATTGACGGCAAAGATATCGTATTTAGAGGAGCTCCTCATCTTGTAGTTGTTTCAACACCTGTGAATGCACCCTGTTATGAAGTAGATCCTATGATTGCGTTGAGTTATTTTGAACTTTATGCTCAAAGCTTGAATATTGGAACTTGTTGGTGCGGACTTGGCGAATACTGTTTGAAAATTATGCCTGAGTTATCAGAATATCTTGATATTCCGAAAGGTTATAAGGCTTCTTATATGATGTTATTCGGCGAACCTGATATAAAATTTGCCAGAACAGTTCAGCCCGAACCTGTTGAAATTGTTTCTGTGCAAAAGAAAGAGTTTAAAAAACTCGGAATTAAAGAAAGAATTCAAAGATATTTTTGGAATGTTAAATAATACTAAGTAAAGGATAAAATATGGAAAGAGTAATTCAATATGAAACAAAAGGCACCTGCTGCCGTTTAATGCAGGTTAAACTGGATGATGACGTAATCGTTGACGCAAATTTTCTTGGCGGATGTAATGGAAATTTGCAGGGTTTAACAAATCTTATAAAAGGTATGAAAATTGATGATGTAATAAATAGACTTTCGGGTATAAAATGCGGTGACAAACCTACAAGTTGTCCTGACCAGCTTGCCCGCTGCCTGAGTGAGTTTAAGGCAAAAATATAAAAAGATTTTGCAGGAAGAGTAAAGAGATTAGATTAAATATTATACAATCGGGTAATTGTCAAAACCCTTTGAACTGTATTAAATATAATTAAATCTTTTTCATACTTCCAGCTATTCTTAATTCCAACGAGCCTTTAAAAGGCTCTTTTTTTTGTATAATTAGTGCTAAATAATTCCCAACTTGCAGGCTTTGTAAATAGCATTTGAGAGATTAAGCGCTTTAAATTTAT
>CAJUPC010000025.1 GCA_910588555.1 Candidatus Gastranaerophilales bacterium | reverse complement strand
TAATAATCTCATTTCAAACTCCTTTCGTATTTACATATTTATTATAAACTATTTTCCAAATTTTTCAATACCCTTATCTGATTGCTCGCTATTATCTGCCTATTTCGGTTGCTTTTTGTGCCATTGCCTTTGTAATATTAATCAATGCAAGGTTGGCTTCATAAGCTCTTTGGGCAAGAATAGCGTCTGCCATATCAACTGCAGGGTTTACGTTAGAAGCTCTTATGTATCCGTTTGCGTCAGCATCGGGATGTCCGGGACGGTAAATTTTATCTCCCAGAGTAGGGTCTTCTATACAGCCGTTAAATGCAACACCGCCTTGAAGATACGGCAAAGTACCAACGCCGAAAACATCTTCTTTCATTGTATTCATCAATCCGTGAAACGAAATATCTTCAACAGCGTTCAATACAGGAATTCTTCTGACATAATTCGGAGTATCAACATTGGCTACGTTTTTCGCATGAATATCCAGCCTTAAGCCATGTGCTCTTAAAGCATTTGATCCGATATTCATTGATTCCATTATACTCATTTTTTTATCCTTTCAGTATTGGTTTAGCTGCCTACTTACCTACGTTGATAACGGTTTTCATTTCTGTAATTATATTCGACATTCTTCTTGTTGCCATCGTATAAAGAAGTGAATTCTGCTGGATTTCCATTAACTCGTGCGCCGGGTCAATTTCTTCGTACTGTCTTTCTTCAATTACACCTGAGGGTCCGAGTTTTTCCGATAATTTTGTTTCAAGCGGGCTGTTCATTGAATTTAGATAATCCGCAAAATCAATATCCCTGCGCACATACCCCGGGGTATCTATATTTGCAAGGTTTGAACCTAACGCCCTTTGTTTCTGCGTTATCAAATCCATCATTAATGTAACTTTGCCCATATTATCTAACGGAGTGAACATTTTTTTTTACCACCTTTGCTAATTTTTGTGTTACCTGTTAGCCGCTGCCTATTCTCTGATATTTATTGCTTTGTTGTACATGTCGTCAACAACTTTTATCATACGCATACTTGCAAGCATTGACGCATTTAACCTCAACATTTCTGATGTTGAAGAATAAATGTTTGTATTTGAGTTTTCCAAATTGTTCTGACAAATACAGTCATGATTTTTTACAAGTTCGGGTTCGCCCGAGTCTTCTGTCGGAACGAGTTTGTTCATGCCTGCCTGTTCAAGGTTTTCTTGCGAAGGGAAACGAACAAGAGGAATTGTTCCTAATTTTTTAGGCTGTGTATTTGCTGCGTCATAAGAATAAACTTCGCCGTTTGGTTTAATCTCAAACTTGTAACAGTTTGTCGGGATTTTAATCCCTTCACCTACAATCCAATCGTCGCTTGTAACAAGGTATCCGTCTTTTCCCTGTTTAAAAGCACCGTCGCGTGTATATGCAACTTCACCCTCCGGAGATACAACGGGAATAAAACCGTTTCCTTTAATAGCAACATCATAAGGATTGCTTGTAACCTGTATTGAACCCTGTTTGAAATCAGTTCTGATTGCGGCAGTCAAATACCCATCCTCTTTAAGCATTTGCTCAAAGCTTACGTTTTTATAACCTCTTGTGTTCAAGTTGGCAAGATTATTTGCAACATAACCCAATCTTTCAAACTGGTTGATTGAGTTATTAACACTTTTTCTGACTATACCCTGCATACTATACATAATTTATTACCTCTTATGCTTGTCCAAGCTGTGAAATTACTTTTTGTAAATTCTGATTTTGTATCATAAAAATTTGTCTGTTTGCTTCAAAGTTTCTGATAATCGGCATCATTTGAATAAATTCATCTTGAAGCGAGACGTTAGAGTATTCGTTATATCCTTGTTTAACCTGCGGATTTACGATAATAACGCCGTTGGAGTCAACAACACCTATGTAGCCTGCATTTTCAAACTTGTTTGTTTTACGGTTCAAAACACTCACAAGCCCTTTTGAATTAACTCTTACATCTTTAATCTGTTCGGGTACAACAGGAAGCTGAATAGGTACACCTGCATTTGAAAGTACATTATCATCTTCAAGTGTCAGAAGAAATCCGTCTTTGTCAAGTTTAAATCTTCCGTCGCGGGTAAGTCTTGTGCCGTCAGCGTTCATTGTTTGAAAATACCCTTTTTCGGCAAGTGCCAAGTCTAAAGGATTATCAGACATTTGAATACGTCCGACTTTATCATCAATTGTTTGAGAAAGTCCGTGAACTCCAATAAATTCTGTAAACGAAGAAACAACGGGATCTTTTCTCTGATATCCGATTTTGTCAAATCCTGTCACGTTTTCGTTATACATACCGATAAGTTCGCTTTGCACATGCATAGCTCTCAAAGATGTTGTTAATCCTTTTTCACAGAACCTTATTCCGCCGTTAATTATCATTTACTACCTCTTTTTATTTATACAATCGGACATTTTGCATTATATTTCAATAAACCTTCAAAAAATCATCCGTTTGCAGTAGTTAATGTTTAATGATGAGTAAAAAAAAGTCAAAAATTTTTCAAAATATTATCAATAACCCAAATGAGTCTAAAAAGAAAACTCCCGTACATAGACGGGAGAAGGAATGAATGTCTCCGATTAAGGAGATTGTATGAGTTTCTGTTCAAGAAACTCAATTCTTTTTTCAAGGTCTTTGATTTTCTTATCTTTTTCTGACTCTCGTTTCATCATTTGAGTTATTTTTGCGTCTAACTCTTTGATTGCATTAATTACTGCATAAAACATATCTTCCATGCGAATTGTCAAGAAGCCGTCTTTGCCTTTTGATACAGCGTTAGGAAAAACCTTTTGCAAATCCTGTGCGATGACACCGACGCGAGGAGTTTTATTTTTATCATCTTTGTAGGTGAAGTTAAACGGTTTAAGTTGTTTAATTTTATCCAAGCTTGATGTGTATTCTTTGCCAATGTTTTTGAGTTTTTTATCAGACGGGTAACTAGTTGTAGCAACGGTCAATGAACCCGGGATTTGAACGGTTTCTGTTGCTGTTCCCAAGACAATTGTGTTGGCAGTTGTGGCTTTGGCTTTATGTCCTATTGCTACAGAATTACTTGCTGTAGCTTCTGAAAATGTCCCCATTGCGATAGAATATTCACCTGAAGCCGTAGTTGGTTCTCTCCAATTGACATATTGCTCTTTATCAAATGAACCTATTGCGATTGAATAATTTCCACTGGAAACTGCACCTCGACCAAATGCCATTGACGCTTCACCAGATGCTTTTGTATAAGCAGTAGGTATACCACCCGTATAACCTCCAATAGCTATTGAATGTTCATTACTTGCTTTAGTGCCGGCACCAATAGCAATAGAATAATTTGCAGTTGCATTTGGTGCATCGTGACCAATGCCACCTGAACTGGGCTCTGCACCAATAGCAATGGAAACATTTCCACTAGCATTTGCTCTATGACCTAATGCAACTGACATACCATTAGATGCCTGGGATGCATACCCTATACTAACAGAATATCCGCTAGCGCTTCCATTTATCGCCACAGAATTGGTACCCTTTGCAGAAGCCATAGGTCCTGCATTATATCCACCAATAACTACAGCACCTGGTGCAGTAGCAGACGCATTATGTCCAATAACAGTTGCATTGCTATAAGCTTCTGCATAATTTCCAATAGCTATTGAATAAGTCCCAGATAACGCTGAAGCACCTATTGCAAGGCTATAATGTGGAGATTTTGCTTCATTCCCAATAGCTAAACAGTTGCCATAATCACTACAATCTGCTTGAGAATTATAACCTAGTGCAACTGCTGAATAATAAGTATCTTTATAATATGGGTTTTTGTATCCTTTAGCCAATGCCTTATATCCTATTGCAATATCGTATTTGGTACCTAAAGCACCTTTTGTAGAATCGTTTATACCAATAGCAATACTTCCGTCTTTATCTGCAACTGAAGCTTTACCAATAGATACCGCACCTGCGCCAAGAGTTGTATCAGCAGGATAACTTCCTAATAACAATGAGTTATCTGTACCAAATGTCAAGGCTCCTAGAGTTGTTTTATCATTTCTAAACATCAAATGATTAGGAATATCGTCGGAGGTGTTCAAAATGAGTCGAGCACTTTCTGCGGTTTCGGCTTTGTTTTGACCTATCATAGCACGCTGATTATTTGTTGTGCCGTAGTAAATATCTGTTTCACCTGAGTCTTCTACATATTTCCATATCTCGGATTTTGAATTTCCTCCTACAGCTTTATTCGCCGACATTCTGGTTGTCATTACAGGTGCCATGGCTGCTAGAATTATGGTCATGATTAAAAGCACAACCATCATTTCGGCTAACGTAAAACCCGAAAACTTAATAAAGGAGCTTAGAGTGCCCCCCCCCGAAGCTTTTTTCATATCCTAATTGTGTCATACTTCAACTCCTTTTCAATATTTTTATTATAAACTATTTTCCAAATTTTTCAAGTGCAAAATTCTTTCAGAAATAATTTCTGCGGCAGTTGCAATAAATTCTTCACAGGGACGCTCTTCATAATATTGTTCTGTTCTTTTTGACGGGACAGGACTGTCGTGTTTTACATCCAAACCCAAAAGCTCTCTGCATATTATTGAACCGTGCTTTTGCTCAAATTCTTTTGCCAGATTTTGGATAAATTCATAATGCGCACCTTTTATTTCATCATTATTCGGTGTGATATAACCCTGTTTAAGCCCCGCAATCATAAACATTGCCGAAACAGCCCCGCAAACTTCTCTAAGTCTGCCCATTCCCCCGCCGAATGATGAAGACAATTTTAATGCAGTTTCAAAATCTATACCGACATCTTCCGCAAACGTGCAAAAAACAGATTGTGCACAGTTGTAACCCTGTTTAAATAATTCTCTTGCTTTTTCACTTTTCATAAATCTATTGTACTATAAAATTAATCAATTCGGGAATGTATTTTGATTTTAAACAAAATAGAATTTCTAATATGAACAGTTTATTTAAATCATTAATAGTAATCGCTATTTTATCAGCAATCGGAATTTCATATTATTTTTACAAAACAAGAACTTATGTAACGGCAGAATTCAAAAATTTGCGTCCTTTTCATGACAGGGCGCCAATATATTATAACGGTTTTAAAATCGGTAAAGTTGTAAAAGTGCGCCCGAACAAAGATTACACGGCAACAATTGTCACCATGCGTCTTCATCCTAATGATTTGAGACTGCCGATAAATATTTCCGCAAATCTGAAAAAAGAACGAAACAGAAGAAATAAAAAATTTGACTACATCGACCTTGTTGCGCCCAAAGAAGCTTCAACATTTTTCTTAAAAGACGGAGACAGAATTTCAGGCAAATCAAGCGTTGAAATGGAAATGTATCTTGCAAATCAAGACCCTGACTCTCTGGAGGCAATAAAGGCTGATTTTGCAGAGAGCGTTAAAAATCTTAATGTAACAATTCAAACACTTGGCGACTTATTCGGAACTCTCAACTCTATGGCAGAAGAGATGAAACCTAATGTTGTAAAAGCGTCATCAGACTTAAGCGCAAGTACAGCTAATATTGTTACCGTTTCACAAAACATTAACTCTTTATCAGGCAATGTAAACGGAGCTTTGACAGAAGAAAGAATGAATTCTACAGCAAAAAACATGCAGATTATAAGCAAAAATGTAAAAGTAATGACAGGAGAAATTAACAAATCAGTGCCGCAATTAAATTGTACAATTAATGAGATGAATAGAGTTTTGTGCAATCTTGACGAGATGACGGCAGGCTTGAACCGCACTATGAAAAAGCCTTTCGGAGGGTTAAGACTAATATTCGGAAGTCCAATTGGCAAGAAAAAATGCGGATGTAAATAAATATATTACACAATCGGGTAATAGAAAATTTAACTGCTTAATTTATCATATATATACAAGCCGAATAGAAGGAAAGTAATTTGAAAAAAGAAATTCTTAAGAACCAGTTGTTATTCATAGTACTAACAACTTTAATATGCACACCTGTATTTTACATAATTCATATTAACAAAGAAATTAATATACTATTTCTTGCATTAATCTGCGGGCTTTTAAATTCTTATTTAATAAAGTTAGTAGTATTCAGAAAAGACATAGAAACATTTGAAGAAGAAAAAAAACAAAGAGAAACATACATTTCAACTTTAAATCACGACTTAAAAATCCCGACTCTTGCACAAATACATGCTTTACAGCTCCTTTCTGAGGAAAAAATCGGCAAGATTAATAAAAGACAGAGAGAGATTATTAATCTTACACTTGAATCCTGCACATATATGTATGACATGCTTTCAACTATTTTATCTACATACAGATATGAAAATCAGGATATTTCGCTATGCTGTGAAAAAATTCAAATGCTCAAACTTATTGACGAATGTTTTAACAAGTCAATAAAAACTTTACAAAACAAAAATCTGAATGTAAGAGTGTCTGCACAAGAAAAATTTTTTGCAATATCTGCAGACAAAACACAGATTACTAAAGCATTTGAAAATCTTATTAGCTATTGTATTTCAAGCGCAGAAGAAAATTCTCAAATAATTTGCGAAATCAAAAAAAATAACAACAATATTAATTTATCACTCGGATTTGAAAATCCTTATGCCACATCAAATTCAATTAAAAACATGTTTAAAAAATACACTACATCAGCAGAAAAATTTGATAAAGTAGGAAGCAGTCTTGAACTTTATCTTGCTAAACAAATCATCTCTGCTCACAATGGTACAATTAACATTGAAAGCAAAAAAGCAAATTATAATATTTATAAAATTGAATTGCCTTGTATTACCGAATGTAAACTTTCATCGCTTACTTGCTGATATTAACATCATTTTTAATATAATAAGTATATGAAAAAATTATTTATTATATTATCGTTGTTAATTATTTCAACAGGACTTACGGTTTTTGCTGATGACGAAAAAATTTCGCCAAGAGAAGCCTTCAAAGAAATGGCAGAAAGCAATAAAGATTTTAACCTGACATGCTCTGATATTGCGGCAAACTTCCGTGTTGACCACATGTTTGCTGGCTATATAAGAAACAGATGTATGTTATACGAATCTGACAGACAAAGAATGACTGACGTTGTATTTCCATTATCAAACAGTACAACCACAGAATATAAACAGAATTATCCGATATTGAAATCAGAATTCATTGTTTCTTCCAACAAAAAAGAATTGGACGATATCAAAAAAATTGTAACAGAATACTGCAAACATAACGCTTTCAGATACACCAAAAAGGCACCCGAAGCTTGTTCATCAGAAAGAATTGAAGATTTATTCGACGATGATTAAACAATACCTTGCGCCTGCATTGCTTTTGCAAGTTTTGTAAATGATGCAATATTTGCACCTGCAACATAGTTATTTCCAAGATTATATTGTTCTGCAGCAGTCTTACAAGAATTGAAAATGTTTTTCATAATATTTTCAAGCATTTTGTCGACTTCTTCAAACGTCAAATAATATCTCATGCTGTTTTGGCTCATTTCGATTGCAGAAGTTGCAACACCTCCGGCATTTGATGCTTTCGCAGGAGCCACAAGAACATTATTTGCAAGGAAATAATCAGTAGCGTCTTTCAAACAAGGCATATTTGCGCCTTCACCGATTGCAATAACACCATTTTCAATTAATTTCTTTGCGGAATTTAAATTGATTTCATTTTGAGTTGCACATGGAAGCGCAATATCTGTTTTAATGTTCCAAATAGGCACGTCGTCAGATGTCTGCTCAAAATATTCAGCATCGGAATGAACCCTTAAATATTCACGAATTCTTCCGCGCTCAACTTCTTTAATTTGTTTTACCAAATCCAAATCAATCCCGTTTTTATCATATATACATCCGTTAGAATCGCTCATTGCAACAACTTTTGCGCCGAATTCAAGAGCTTTTTGGCAGGCATAAATGGCAACATTACCCGAACCCGATATTGTAACGGTTTTACCCTCTAAAGATTGATTTCCGTTAGCCTTTAACATTTCTCGCATAAAATAAACAAGTCCAAAGCCTGTTGCTTCTTTTCTTGCAAGAGAACCGCCGTAAGAAAGCCCTTTGCCGGTTAAAACTCCGCCTTCGTAAGCGTCTTTAATTCTTTTATACTGTCCGAAAAGATAACCTATTTCTCTTTCACCCACACCAATATCGCCTGCAGGAACATCAACATCCTGTCCGATATGTCTTTGAAGTTCCGTCATAAAACTCTGACAAAATCTCATAATTTCATTATCAGATTTACCTTTAGGGTCAAAATCACTTCCGCCTTTGCCGCCGCCAATCGGAAGTCCTGTAAGAGCGTTTTTAAAAATTTGTTCAAATCCCAAAAACTTCATAATACCTTGATTAACGCTTTTATGAAATCTCAAACCGCCTTTGTATGGTCCTATCAAACTGCTGAACTGTACTCTGTAACCTCTGTGAACAATAGTTTTTCCTTCATCATTAACATAAGGTACTCTAAAAGTAATAAGCCTTTCAGGCTCAGTCATTCTTTCCAGCAAAGCTATGTTTTCGTATTCGGGATGTCTGTCGATAACAGGTTCTATAGTCGCAAGAACCTCTTCTACAGCTTGAATAAATTCTTTTTCTACATTATTTTTATTTCTAATTTCTTCTAAAACTTTTTCTATATATGCATTCATAAAACAGCCCTTCTTTTTTTGCATAAAAATTGTAACATATTATATTAATATTAGCAATTGATTTTTTTTTAATATCGATTATAATGTGGAGTATAATTATAAAAAGGAGTGTAAAATATGTTTGAGAAATTAGAAAAATTACAAATTGTAAGTTTAGGTTTAATACTTGCTTTAGGCTTAATTTTAGCTGTAAAAGCAGGTACAAATGCAATGTCACACGACAGTATTGCCGTAACCGGCTCAGCTTTTGAAGTTGTTAAATCAGACTCTGCAAGACTCGAATTTGATATCACTGCAAAACAGCCCAACAAACAAATTGCATACAATACTGTTAAAGAAAAACTTCCTGTTGTAATGAAATACCTCGAAGAAAAGGGGATTACTGACATTGAAGTTAAAGGTATAAACGGATATTATACATACAAGTATACACCGACAGGACATATTACAAACGAAGTAGCATTTTATAATCTTTCTCAGCCTGTTGCAATAAAATCAAACGATGTCCAAAAAATTAAAGAAATTTCAGTAGATATCCAAAATCTTCTGGATAAAGGAATTGACCTTAATGTAATGCAGCCGGAATTTTTCTATTCACAGCTTGCTGATTTAAAAATTAAACTTTTACAACAAGCAACAACAGATGCAAAGGCTCGTGCAGCTGCAATGTTAAAAGCAACACACAATAAACCCGGTAAAATTCAATCAGTACAAATGGGCGTTTTCCAAATTACACCTGTTGACTCAACTAACGTATCTGATATGGGAATAAGCGATACTACAACTATTGAAAAAAAAGTTACAGCAGTTGCAAATGTTAATTTCCGCATAAAATAGGAGAAATCTGATGAAAAAATATTTTTTAATACTTGCATTATTATCAATGCCGGCTTTTGCATACGCACCGCCGTCAGCGTCAGTAATGCAGGTGCACGATTTGGAAATGGTCAAACAGCAGCAATTCAGAATGCGAGAATTGAATTATTATAATGAGGTTCAAGAAGAAAAAGCTCGTTATCAAAAACGAAACGAACAGCCTCAAACCGTTATGCAAAAAATCTTTTCGAAAAAATCAAAATTTACGGAAGATAACGGTGAAATAAAAATTCAATATGACGGTAACTAAGAGCTTGTACCCGCTCTGTAACCGCACAAACTATATACTGCAGGCAGAATTTTTTCTGCCTGTATTTTTTGTGCAGCAGGAACCTTAGCCAGCATTAAAACACCTATAGCATCATCAATATTTGCCACAGAGTCTTTTAATGTCAATTTTCTGTCAGGAATTTTATCATAAGGGTCATTAATAAAGTTTGCCATTTTAGCCGCCAAATGCATTCCTCCGACAAGACCTATAACAGTTCCTCCAATTTTCAAAGACTTATAGTGTTGAAGCTTCATTTTATTTACTAATGAATAAATCCCTGCAGTCAAAAACATCGGAACTGATGAGTTCATAAATTGGAAAACACCCTCATGAATTTTTTGTGTTCTGTGTTCTTTTTTATCAAAAGCAAGCCCTGACAAAAGTCCGCCAGCAATTGCAGAAGAACTCGTCAAAAACATTTCCTTTAAGCCGTATTTAATTTTAAATACAGAAGTATTTTGCTTTTTTGCAAAAAATAATGCTGGAATAACTGCACCCGTGATTGCACCTGCTGCAATTTTGGCTTTGGCATATTTGTCAGTGGTATCTTTTCTGTGATACCTGTATGTTCTTATATCGTAATCAATTTTCGGCCCTATGGCAAACATGTCTTTCTCCAAGTCTAATAAAAATCGTGAATATAAATTTTTGCTATCTGAATTATAATAACACGATAATAAAAATAACTAATAAGAAAGTCGGGTAAATTTTTTCAAAAATTGTAGTAAAACGACAGTCATTTTGAGAATTTTGAATACGAAATTTAAGAATTTGGTAAAAAATATTTTTAGAGGAGTTAAATCATATAAAAGGTTACGTGCCAATACTATATTATTTCAATAAAACTCTTTACTTTTTGAAGATTAGCTTTTGAAAGTACGTTTAATTTTGTATTAATTTCATATATTAATACAGTTTTACTAATATCCATTTTATATCTTGATTCGTCAAAAAAATAGCTTATTGGAATATGAAAAGCTCTTGCAATAAGTTCCATTGTTTGAGCTGATGGTCTATGCTTCCCGCTCTCAGCCCGAGCAATTGTCCTTAAATCAACTCCTACTTTTTCAGCAAAAGTTTCTTGAGTAAGTTTCGTTTCTACTCTTAATAGTAAAATTTTATCTGCAATATGTTTTGTAGTTTTTTTGCACCTATGTTCAATATTTTCCATATTTTAAGCTTACTCCTGTACTTTTATAAAATCTATGACAGAAGTTTGTAATATGATAAAAATATTGTCATATAAAACATTTTCAAATATTTATTAAACTACAGTGATAATAAGTACTATAAGAAATGTAAAAAAATGTAAACATAAGGCAATTTTAATAAGACACAAGTTTTTATATTAATGTACATAAAACACGAAAGGAGATTTTTATGAGAATAGAGCAAGTAAACTCTTTGTTATCATCAAATAATACAAGGTGTAACGTAAAAAATGATAAGAGCAGCCCTGAATTAATTTTTCAAAGTCGTACTAATTCTGAAAATACAGGTATAAAAATAGAACGAAAAATGCAAGATTCTACTGTTAGTAAATTACCAACAGCACCAACAAGTAAAGTTTTTAATCGTCAAGCAGCTAAAATTTATGCACAGGGTTGTACACCAGAAGAGTTGTATTCAAAAGAGAAATTTATCGAAAATGGTTTTGAACCCCAAAACATTGAAGAAATAAAAAATGAAGATGGGAGTATATCATACATTATACCGCAGCTAGTTCTGAACGATAATTTAGAATTTGAAGTTCAGTATATGAGAATGGATTTTAAAGAAAATTCTGACGGCTCAAAAGTTGTAGGCTTATACCCGGGTAGTCATAATAATAAAAGTGAGTTATTTAATAATGATAATTATTACCCATCTGAATACAGGGTATTAAAAAAGAATTTATGTTACGAAAGATATTTTATTGGTGACAACGGTAATGCAATCAAAAATAGCTATGAATTTGCTACAGTTCCACTAGATAATGCAATATCATTCTAACACAACAACTGATATAAAAAAAATACAGGAATTATCCTGTATTTTTTATGGGACCAGAGGGATTCGAACCCACGACCAAGGGATTATGAGTCCCCTGCGCTACCGCTGCGCCATAGTCCCGCGCTTTTATTTTTACAATTTAAATTTACCATTAAAACTTCAAAAAATCAAGTGTTATATTTTACAAGTTTCTGCTTCTATTATCTCATTTGAACCGATTATCTTTGAACTCAAATCACATTTTACTATAGAACCGGAACCTATAATACTGTCTGAAATTCTTAAACTATCTGC
Source organism: Candidatus Gastranaerophilales bacterium (assembly GCA_910588555.1). Classification (GTDB taxonomy): domain Bacteria; phylum Cyanobacteriota; class Vampirovibrionia; order Gastranaerophilales; family Gastranaerophilaceae; genus Stercorousia. Next base: position 19,239 of record CAJUPC010000025.1, on the reverse strand, counting down.
AATTTCTACATTATCCCAAATAATACTGTTTTCTATAATACAATTTTTGCCTATAACACAGTTTTTCCCAACTGTAGAATTACCTACAAATCTTACGGTTTCATTAATCTCAGAAGCACTTATATATGAACCGTTTTCACAAGTCTTACCTGGTGCATGCTCAAATATACATTTATTTTCGAACAAATCCTGTGTTGATTGTTTATACTGGTCTAATGTACCGATATCGCTCCAGTATTCGCTTACTTCAAATGTATTAATCGCACGCTCTTCCAACAATTTCGGAAAAACATTTTTTGCAAAATCATAAAAAGTATTTTCGGGAATATAATCAAAAATTTTATAATCAAACACATAAATACCTGTATTTATATAATTGCTCTTTGCCTCTTCAAACGAAGGTTTTTCCTGAAATTCGGTTATAAACCCGTCTTCGTCTGTCACAACAACACCAAAGTGACAAACTTCCTCTTGCGGAATTTGTTTAATACCTATTGTTGCAAGCGCATTTGAATTTTTATGTATTTCTATAGCTTTTTTCAAATCAGCATTAGTTAAACCGTCAGCAGAAAGAACCAGAAAAGATGAATTTTCATCAAAAAAATGCTGGCATTTTTTGACACCGCCTGCTGTACCTGAAAGTTCTTCTTCTTTGATATAATTGAAATTTATACCCAAATCATTATTTTTATATCTTTCAATAATTTTATCAGCAAGATAATAAGTATTACAAATTACGTCTTTTACTCCTATTTTAACAAGATTTTCAAAAAGAATATCCATAACAGGTTTATTAGCAACAGGAATAAGCGGCTTTGGAATCTCCCTTGTAAGAGGATCAAGCCTTGAACCGACTCCTGCAGACATAACCATAGCTTTCATACTTTCAATCATATATTGATTTTACTTTAAAAAGAATAATATTGCAAATAAAAAATCAAGTTGTATAATATATTTGTAAAAAAAGTCGGGCTTATAGCTCAGTTGGTAGAGCAGTTGACTCTTAATCAATTGGTCGTGGGTTCGAGTCCCACTGAGCCCAAAAATAAAAGAGCAGATATAAAACCTGCTCTTTTATTTTTCATCTAAGTATCATTAATGCCTGATAGTACATCTTTCAAGAAATCTTGCCAAGCGCACAATAGGCTTTTCAATATCGGCAGTAATTGAGTCGACCAGTATTGTTTTACATCCTGCTTTTTTCCCGCAGACAATATCCGTCAGAGGTCTGTCGCCTACAAAACAAGTTGTTTCAGGTTTTAAACCATGTTGCTTCATAAATTCTTTTGTAACTTTTATATCAGGTTTATGAGCTTTAAATACAACAGGAAAATCCGAACAGGCAGTAACTTTTTCTATATATTCAGAATTGTTGTTATTTGAAACAACTCCTACAAAAAAATCTTTTCTGACTTTTTCAAGCCAAGCAAGTGTCTTTTCGGTATAACAGCCTGTTTTTGAACCCATTAAAGTACTGTCCAAATCAAATAAAAGAGCATTTATACCTTGATTTTTCAATCCTTCAAGGTCAATTTCATATATATTTTTTAAATTATAATCCGGTTTTATAAACATTTTATACCTATAAATTTTTAATTCCTACAGTCCTTACAAGCGCATAATTATGATTTTTCGGAGCTTGCGAAAATTTCACATATACATCATCATTTGTATTACCCAGTGGCAGTTCTTCACCGTCAGCATTTTTGACGGCTTCAACTTTAGCGATAAACTGTTCGTCAGGAGTGATAATTTCAACTTCATCTCCAACAAGCATTTTGTTTTTTATCTTAACTAAATCAAAATCTCCATCTTGCACACCTTTATATTCACAAAGGAAATCAGCCCCTGCAAGACCTTTTGAAATGTCATAGCTATAGCTTTCGCCATTGTTATCGCCGAGAGCAAATCCGGTTGTATAGCCACGGTTTCCAACCTTTTGAAGTTCCAGAAAATATTTTTCCAAGTCTGCAGACGGATTTTTAACTACTTCGTCTATAGCCTGTCTGTATGTTTTTGCAACAGCTGAAACATAATATAAACTTTTTGTTCTGCCTTCAATTTTAAAAGAATCGATACCTGCTTCAATCAATTCGGGCAATTGTTTTACAAGACACAAGTCTTTCGGACTTAAAATATGAGAACCTCTGCCATCTTGATTTATTTCCAAAAATTCGTTCGGACGAGTTTCTTCAACCAATCTGTAACTCCAGCGGCAGGGCTGAGAACAGTTGCCATGGTTAGCTTTTCTTTCACCTTTTGAGAAATAATCGCTTAAAAGACATCTTCCTGAGAAAGATACGCATTGTGCACCATGAACAAAGCTTTCCAGTTCAACATCAGGAACATTCTTTCTTATTTCGGCAATATCTTTTATTGCAAGTTCTCTTGCTAAAATTACACGTGTTGCGCCCAAATCACGCCAGAATTTAACGCTTTCGTAATTTAAAGTATTAGTCTGCGTACTGATATGAACAGGAATTTCGGGAATATATTTTCTAACAAGGTTAAAAACCCCGTAATCGCTTATGATAAAAGCGTCCGGCTTAGCATCTTTAAAACGGTCAATACAAGCCTCAAGCTGTTTAATATCATTATTAAACGCAAAAATATTAATGGTTACATACGCCTTTGCACCGAGAGAATGAGCCAAATCAACAGCCTCTTTCAAATTATCCATAGTAATAAGACTGCCTTTTCTCATAGCTCTCAGGCTAAAGTCAACAACGCCGAGATATACAGCGTTTGCGCCATATCGTACAGCGTATTCAAGTTTTTCCAAATTGCCCGCAGGCATCAATAGTTCTAAATCTCGCATAACTGTATATTATCCTAAAGGATACAAATAATCAACCGAATAGGTGATGACCAAAAATGATTAAAAGATATGATATATATGTGGCTGAGAATTTAAGTTTTCAAGCGTAATAAATTATTTTTGGAGAAGAAAGATGCAAACAATCGAAAATGCTGCAACAACAATAAAAGAGATTTGGTCATACCAGCACCCTGTAATGCACACATGGTTCGTATTAAGTTCATTGTCACTATGCGTAATGTTTGCACTCTTATATTTCGTTATCTAGTCTTTTTAAAGACATACAAAAACTTTGTTAAGATTGTCATTAAATTAATGGCAATCTTTTTGTATATAAAAACTTTAACAAAACTTAAAACATTTCCTCTTTTTAAATGATGTAACAAATTGTATATTGTATAGAATATAATATGTACAGAACAATATTTGGGAAGTTTATGAGTCAAAGTTTTGATTTTACATCATACAACAACATAAAAAGATTATCGGAAGAAGAACTTGCTTCTCTTTGGGAACAATATTTATCCGACAAGTCAAACAAAGCTGCCCGTGATACATTAATTGTTCAATACATATATTTAATCAGATACGTTGTAGGGCGTGTTAAAGTAACTTTGCCCGGTACTATTTCAATTGAAGATATCGCAGGCTACGGCGTTGAAGGACTTATAAATGCAATAGAAAGATATTCACCCCATAAAAATACAAGATTTGAAACCTATGCACTTATCAGAATAAGAGGCGCAATCTTAGACAGAATAAGAGCACAGGATTTCTTGCCGAGAAGCGTCAGAAAAAAAATCAAAGATGTTAAACAAGCTCAAGAACATTTGAAACAGGAACTTGGACGTATGCCGACGACAACAGAAATTGCAAATTATCTTGACATGGACGCTGATAAAGTAAGCCAAATTTTGGCTGATGATACTACAATCACATCACTTTATGATAAAAAAGGTTCGACAGAAGACAGCGTAGAAATCATTGATACCATTGAAGACACAAACAAATTAAACCCGCAGGAACAGGCAGAAGAAAAAAATGTAAAACATGAACTTGAAAAAGCTCTTATGCGTCTGCCTGAACGTGAACGTGTCATAATGGTTCTTTACTATCAGGAAAACATGACCTTAAAAGAAATCGGTGAAACTATTGGAATGTCAGAATCAAGAGTCTGCCAACTTCATGCTCAGTCTATTATGAAACTTAAAAACATTCTTAGCGAAAACAGAACAACAAGACTGCGTCAAAGCATTATCGCTTAGCTTCATATTCTAGGATTACAAAATCTATTCTTTTGTCTAAATCTGATACAACCGAAACATTATCCCTAAACGGCATAAATTCGCCGAATCCTAGTGCAAAAAGCTGTTCTCGCGGCAATTTACCGTACTTCATCATATATTCAACGATGTTAGCAGACCTTGAAACAGATATCTCCCAGTCTTCATTGTAATCGCTGTTTTCAAAGTTATTGTTCTCTGTATGACTTTCTACGACACAATAATTATTTAATGAACGAAGATTAGCTATTATAATGTCTAATATGCACAATGAACTTTCTTTAATCCTTGCTTCGCCATCATTAAAAAAATATTTTTCATCAATGCTTATAATAAGCCCGCGCGGCACTTTTGTATAAATAATCCCTTTATTCTCAGGTAAAACAGATTTAAAAAGAGTCTCAAGTTTTTCCACATTTGGCTGATATGAAACAGCAATATTAATTATCGGATCATCAAAACCCGAACAAAAAATTACTATTAAAATCAATATAATTATATACAGGTTTTTCAAAGCATGCCCTCAAGGATATTATGTAATATTTTGAAAGCTCATTAAATTACCTGATTGAAGAGTTTAATTTTTAAAACATAATTATGGTTTTAATATAACCGTTACTGATTTTTCATTAAAATATTTATTTGCACAAGCCAAAATATCGGCAGGAGTTACTTTTTTAATTGCCTCTGTTGATTTTTCTATGAAATCAAATCCCAAGCCCATCATTCCATAGTGTCCGATAAGACTTGCCTGCTGTGAATTTGTTTCGGTTATAAATGCTCGTTTGCCAAAAAGATTATTTTTAGCATTTTCAAGTTCTTCTTCACTTACAGGAATTGTTTTTATTTTTTCGATTTCCTCTTCAAAACCTTTCAAAGAAACTTCAATATTTTTAGGCTCTGTAGCAATATAGATAGAGAAATTTGCTCCAAGTCTTGCCTGGTCATAAGAACTTCTTACAACATAAGCAAGCCCTTTTTTGTCACGCAATTCCAAAAACAGTCTTGATGAAAGCCCGCTTGCACCTAAAATTATATTCATAAGCAGAATTGCAGGATAATTTTCATTGCCGAGAGAGTCAACAAGCCAGCCTTTCATAATATGAGCCTGATTTAAATCTTCTTTAACAATCTCAATATTTTTCATTCCATCAAGATTGGGAGCTTTTAACGCAGGAAACTCTGAAATTGACTCTTTTATGCTTCCTAAATTTTCGTCTAAAAGTCTGCTGACTTTTTCATATTCTATGTCACCTGCAAAAACAGCAATTTTCTTGCTGTTTTCAAGAATTTGATTATACGCATTTATGACATCTTCTTTTGTAATATTTTTCAAGTTCTCCAAAATTATTGTGTTGGTAGCACCATATTTGTGACCGGCAAAAATATTTTTGTAATATGTATCAAGAATTTTAGCACGCGGAGAATCAAGTTCTGCAATAATTTCGCCTTCAAGTTTCAGGCGTTCTTTTTCAAACTCTTCAAATGTAGTGTTTTTAACAATATCTGTAAAAATTTCTAAAGCTTTTTCAAAGTCCTCATTCAAACAGACAAATTTAAATTTCACATAATCAAGTTTTAATTCTGATGTAAATTCAATTGCATATTTGTCTAATTCTTCCGAAAGCTGCTGAGCAGAATATTTTTTTGTACCCTGCATAAAAAGCCTTACCATTAAAGAATATACACCTGCAGGAATATTTTCGTTATTCAATGAAAAATTCAAATATAAAGCACTTCTCGGTGTATTTTTGTTTCTTTTGTACACAAAGTCAATATTATTTTTTAATCTGGTAATTTTTTTATCATTTTCGCTCATTTCAGCTCTCCTCTATGAGAGGATTTTAACATAATATATTCAAAAACACAATGAGCAAAAAAAAAGCCGTCCATATAACCGACGGCTTTTTATATATATATAAAGATGCATTATTTTACGATTTTACAAAGTGCGTCAATCACAACAGGATCCCATTTTGTTCCTGCTTCTGACTGCAAAATTTCAACAGCTTTTGAAACTTCCATAGCTTTTCTGTACGGTCTGTCTGCTGTTATTGCAGAATATGCATCAGCTGCTGCAATAATTCTCGAACCGAATGGAATTGACTGCCCTTTCAAGCCCTCAGGAGCTCCTGAACCGTCATAGCGTTCTTTCTGATAAGTTATATAAGGAACAACTTCTGATAAGAAATTGATATTCATTAAAAGATGAACACCAAGATTTGAATGTTCTTGAACTTTTTTCAAATCATCTGTGGAAAGCTTGCCGTTCGTTGCAAAAATCTCTTCTGAAAGCGCTATTTTACCGATATTTTGCAATAACCCTGCATAATATATCAAGTCGGTTGTTTTTTCATTCAAACCTAATTCTTTACAAATTCTTCTTGCAAGATTTGCAGTATTTTTAGAATGCGAAACTTTATAACCACCTTTTGTATCAACTGCATTTGCAAGATGTTCAACAAAACTTTGCTGGTAATCGCACAAATCACCTATTAATGCGGTCAATTCAGCTCTTATATGCTGTAATTCGGAAGCTGATGAGTGTTCATCTTCAATAAGTTTGTTTGTTTCATCAATAGTTATTTGTAAAGTCATTGAAGTTGCAAATAAAACAGCAATACTTTCAACTAACTGCAAATATTTTTCATTAACCGGTTTTTCAGAATTGTTTTCAATTACGATAACTCCGACGGATTTAACATTACAATGCATGGGAACCGCGATTACATCTTCAAAAACGGTTTCTCTGTCAAGAAAAGCTTTTCCGACAGCAGAATTTTCATCGACAAGATATTTATCAACAGCAGATGAAGTCGAACCTGCAAGCCACAAATTATTATTTTTAAACAGATAAATATGGCATGCTTCAACCTCAAGCATTTGTTTAACTGATTGTGCTATTGATGTATAAATTGCCTGCTGTTCTGTGGTATCAAAACTGAGCACGCACAATGTATTTTGTAATGAATATATAGAAATCAATTCTTTTAACTGATTAACCAAACCAGCTTTTTTATCTTTAACATTTTCGCCGATTTTTCTTGCTAAATCTTCTGAAATAAGGTTTTCGGCAATAAAATCACCTAAATTGAGTGCAAAAATTTCTTCAATGGGGTCTTGCTCTATAAGATATTCAGACTGCGAAAACAGTGACACACCTGCATTTTTTTCTTCTTTTTTCATGAAATTTTTCCTTACATACATGCCTTCAAATTTATTTACGGCACATGTAAGAAAAAACTTTAATAAATTTTACAAAAGTTCATACTTTAGTATGGGAAAGTTCAAACTTTAGTATAAAAAACATTGTAGATCGGCATTGCTATGCCGACGCATTAAACAGCAAGCTTATAACCGCCGCCGTAGATTGTTTCAATATATTTTTTACCGTCGGAAATTTTGCCGATTTTGGTCCTTAAGTGTCTTATATGAACCCTTATGGTTTCTATATCATCGTCAGGAGAATACCCCCAAATATCTTTTAGCAGCTGCGCTGATGAAACCATGTTGCCGTGGTTTTGGAAAAGAAGATTAAAGATATCAAATTCTATCGGAGTTAACTTTGCAGTCTTTTCACCTATTTTTACACTGTAAATTTCAGGAAGAAGTGTTATTTCGCCAAGTGTTAAAAGTTCTCTTGTCGAAGCACTTTCAGGAATTTGTCTTGTTCTTTTCAAAAGCGCACGCACTCTCACCTGCAATTCTTCCATTTCAAAGGGTTTTACAAGATAATCATCAACACCGATATTAAACCCGTTCACCTTGTCGCTAATCTGTGAAAGTGCCGTAAGCATTAATATCGGAATATTTTTGGTTTCCTCGTTTTTGCGAATTCTTTGCGCGACCGTAAACCCGTCAACATCAGGCATCATAACATCCAGCACAACAAGCGAAGGTATTTCCTGTTTACAGAGCGCAAATCCCTTAACCCCGTCATGTGCCTGAACAACTTTATACCCGCATAGTTCAAGGTTTACTTTTATAAGTTCATTTATTGCAAAATCGTCATCAATAACCAATATTTTATTCATATCTGAATTCTATATTTAAATAAGCAAAAATACAACCATTTATGTTAAAAAATATTACATAAAACTACCCAATTGAATGATACAATATTTTTGGCTTTCGGGCATATTAGTTTGATAAGATTTGTAAAAAAAAAATTTTTAAGTGTAAATTTTACAAATTTTTGAATTTTTATTGTAATATGTTTATTGCGTATGCAGTAGTAGGAAATATACATTTATAGGAGGCACATGAATTGGCAGTAACATCACCTTTCACAGCGTTTCAAGAAAACGGCAAAAAAGAAATCCACTTAGGACAACACGTTTTAGCAGAATTTTTTGAATGTGATCCGAACACATTAAACAGTATTGATAAAGTAGAAAAATATATGGTGGATGCCGCCCTTGAATGTGGTGCTACTATCGTCCAAAAATGTTTCCATATGTTTAACCCGTACGGAGTTTCAGGAGTTGTAATTATTTCTGAAAGCCATTTGGCTATTCACACATGGCCTGAATTGGGTTATGCAGCAGTTGATTTATTCACTTGCGGAGACAAATGCGACCCGAAAGTTTCTTATGAATTTTTGAAAAAGAAATTTAATTCTAAAAAAGCAACTTTCACAGAACTTAAAAGAGGTATTATTGACGAAGAAACTCTTAAAGTTGCTGAAAAACCGTTTGAAATTATGCAGCAAATCGCTGATTAATTAATCATAACAGAATAAAAAAACAGGTGAAAAATTCACCTGTTTTTTTTATTAAGAAAAATTTTTATATTAATCTCTAAAGCTACTTATAAAGTATATTGATTATAAATATTCCTTGGTGTTAAATATTCGTATGAAGAGAAATCAGGTTATAATTTTTTTACTCATAATTGCGGCACTTTTCGGGCTTAATCATTTTGTCTTTAATTCAGGACATTTTGAAGTTACAGAAGACCCTGAAATGGTCGACCATGACTACATTTCTTCTCAAAAACTTTTTGACAGTACATGGAAAATCATAAGAGATAATTATTATGATGCAGAACTGAATACACAAGCATGGGCTCGCTGGAAAGACCATTATCACGGAAAAATTAAAACCGATGAAGATGCAAAAGTTGCGATTGACACAATGCTTGCAAGTTTAAATGACCCGTATTCAAGATACATGACCAAATCAGAATATCTTGACCAAAACAATTCTATTAACTCTAAAATTACCGGAATAGGTGTAAATATTTCATCAATAGCAGGTAAAATTCATATAGTAAATGTTATGGAAGGAACACCCGCACAATTTGCCAATCTTCTTCCTGATGACATAATACTTGCAATTGACGGAAAAGAAGTTAACGGACTTTCTGTTTCAGAAGTCGCAAATCTTGTCAGAGGACAGGAAAACAGTTTTGTAAACATTACTGTATTGCGCAACAAAGACAAACTTACCAAAAGAGTTATGCGCAAAGAAATCAAAATCAAAACCGTAAAAAGTTCTATTGTTGATAAAAATATCGGTTATATAAGAATTTCAAGTTTTATCGGCTCAACGACTCCGAACGAGTTTTTGGAAGCTTTGGAAAAAACCAAAGATACGGAAGGCTTAATTCTTGATTTACGCGGAAATACAGGCGGGCTTTTACCTAATGCAATATTTATTGCAAATTTATTCATCCCACAGGGAAACATCGTAAGTATTGTCGGCAGAAACGGATACAAATACGATATCAACGCTCAGGACACGGAATTTGGGATAGACAAACCGACTGTTGTACTTGTTGATAACGGTTCTGCAAGTGCCAGTGAAATTTTATCGGGCGCACTGAAAGATTATAACAAAGCAAAACTTTTAGGAACAAAAACTTACGGCAAAGGAATGGTTCAAAAAATAATTCCTATGCCAAATGAAACAGGCTTAAATTTAACAATCGCCAAATATTTAACCCCAAAAGGCACTGACATTAATAAAAAAGGTATTAATCCCGATATCAAAGTCGAATTCAGCATTAAAGACGTAAAAACAAATAACGACGCCCAGCTTCAAGCTGCAAAAAATGTGCTTTCCAAAATGCTGATTAGCGAGAAATAATACTTTTGCCAAAAAGCTTATGGCCAACATGTATAAAATATATTCGGTATCGACGCACTTGACAAAAAACGAAAAATCGTAAATAATGAACTAAGAAAGATGGAGGTATTTATATGTCAAGATTTAAGCATAGTGCTGTGATTGCCCCCCCCCCCCGAAGCTATCAGTTTAGGATTTTTTAGGGCATTTACATTAGCAGAAACTTTAATCACTTTAGCAATCATTGGTGTAGTGGCAGCATTAACTATGCCGTCATTAATAGCGCATTACAAAGAAAAACAAACAATTGTCGCTTTGAAAAAAGCTTTTTCACAGCTTAATCAAGCCGTTCAACTCAGTCAGGTTGAAACCCCCGGAGATTATTCTGCGGATAATATTGTCAAATACTTAAAATCAGCAAAAAAATGTACAGATAAAGATAAATCTTGCACATTAATGACTTATAAATATCTTAATGGCAGAATTCAAGATAACTGGGGTGCAAAGGATCACTGGTCAGTAAACTATGCACAACTCGCAGATGGAACAATTATTCGCTTTTCAGTCTCCTCTCCTTCTTGTAAGATTATTCGCGGAACATCTGAAGCTTTGAAACACTTTTGCGGTGAGATAAGTGTTGACGTTAACGGCAATAAAGAACCTAATGTTATGGGAAAAGATGTATTTTATTTTAACCTCACAACTTACGGTCTTATACCGTTTGGTACAAAAGACGAAACTGAATATCCCTTTGCCAATTGCGACAGTTCTGTATCTGCTTCATCAGGCTTAGGATGTGCTGCCTGGGTTCTATATAATGAAAACATGGATTATCTGCGGTGCCGAGATAAACTTGCGTGGGATGGAAAACGTCAGTGTAAATAATTTATCTCTTAAATATATTCACATCTTTTAAATCGGACTTGTTCACAACAAGTCCGCATTTTGAACATGCCAGAATTTCACCTGAACTGTCAACGGGCAAAAAAATATGTTCGCATTCATCTGAATTTTCGATATCGTCTTGAACAAACGGGTCAAAATTCTTTTTTTGCGGTACATATTTTTTATTAATCCATTTTGTTAAAACTTCAAATACATACATCTTTTTTGACCTGCTATCAATTTTAAAAACATTTACAACACAAAAGTTTCAGGCAATAATTCGTCAATGGAATGAACTCTTATTCCGTCAGCGCATTTGGTAATTACATCAAGCCCGCTGTCGGATTTGAATTCACTCAAAACTTGTCTGCAAGCTCCGCACGGTGTGCAGTTTTGCATATTCGGAGAAAATATCGCAACAGCCTTAATTTTTCTTTCGCCGTTTGCAATTGCTGTTCCGACTGCATTACGCTCTGCGCAAATTGTTAAGCCGTAGCTTGCGTTTTCAAAATTACAACCCGTATATGTTTTTCCGCTTTCGCACAACACGCAGGCTCCCACAGAAAATTTTGAGTACGGCACATAAGCATTTTGTGAGGCTTTTTCAGCACATTCTAATAATTCTTCATAATTCATACTTAAATATTATACTATTTTTTTACAAATATAATCCTTTAGGTAAAGGATATTGTGATATAATAAAATTATGAAAAATTTGTTCAGGCTTTTTATAGTTTTTTTATTTCTGTTTTCATCCGTACAAGCAATTACATTTGATGTACTTACGCTTCCTGCAGATATGTTTAATGCAAAACAAAATTACTACGGTTTTGAAGAAGCGTCAGAAATCTTTGCAAATGATATTATAAAAAATTTCAATTCTTCAAACGGAAAAGTACAATCTCCCAGCCTGCATGAAGTAAGATTAAAATTGGACAAAAACCCGCAGCTTAAACAAACAGCCCAAACTGCACTTGATAAATACAAAAATACAAATAAAATTGACTACGAATCTTTTAAAAAACTCGGGAATAATTTTTCCTGCAAATCAGTTTTATTAATTTCAAGTTCTGTAGTGACAAACAAAAACTCATTAAAACGAGGTATATGGGAAGTCCTTAAAATTTCAACGGTATTTAACACACAATATCCGTACAGATTAGAAACATCTGTTGTGCTCTTAGATGTTGTAAACGATATAATAATGTGGAGCAACAGTTACTCAACAAAATTAGGAAATAACGAAAACAAATTTTCTGCAGAAAATTATGCAAAAGCAGCCGAAGAATATGAAAAACTCAAATTGTACTCAAAAACCGTAGTTTCATCGGGTGCCGCACAAAACATGATGTTGAGATTTTTCCCAAAATCTATAAGACCATTAGAACAGCAGCTTAATAACAATTCCGGCGGTGCATTAAGGTTTGAACGCACACTGCCCGAAAAGCCGAAAGAACAGTTAAAACCGCGGGAAGATTTCTACGGCGATATGATTTACGGAATTTAATTCACCTGATTATTTATGGTATCACGACGTTTGTCTACATTATCAAGCTGGTTTTGCTGTAAAATTCGGTCATCATCCTGATTCATTTTTTCTTTCAATGTTTGTATGCTCTTTTGATTTTGAATATTATCTTTATTCATTTGTTCAAGAGGTTTATTTATCATTTGTTTCATCTCAACTTGAGAAGGCGTATTTGCTGCAACCTCATCAAGTTCCTTAAACCTGTCTTTAGCGTCAAAAAATGCAATACATGCGATTATAAATATTGATAAAAATATTAAAGATTTTTTCATAAAACTCACCTTTCAAAAATATTCTAACTCTATTACTTAAAAAATAAATTAATCACTTGCATAAAATTTCTCAAAATGATAAAATATTTTTACGAAGGGAGAAAATTATGGCAAGATTAATAAGACCCAGCTGGGCAATCAGATGTGTACAATCAGGATGCAAAACATTGTTTGAAGTTGCAAAAGTTGAAGACGGAAAACAGCAGGAAGTTGTATGCCCGAATTGCGGTGAACATTATGTTTATCCGATTTATGATGACGAAAACAAAGATTAATTATGTTTAATAACACTGATAAGCGTTACAATCAATTCAGCGCACATCTGAAAAATAAGTTCGGCGTCAAGGTTTATAAAATAACACTTGATGCCGGTTTTTCATGCCCGAACAGGGACGGTAAAATTTCAACAGGCGGATGTATTTTTTGCGACGACGGCGGAAGTTTTTCTCAGGCGCATTCAAACCTTTTATCAATACAAGAACAGGTTGATACGGGCGCAAAAACTTTGAAAGAACGATTTAAAGCTGAAAAATTCATGTCATATTTTCAGGCTTTTTCCAACACCTATAAGCCTGTCAATGAACTTGAAACAATTTATAATTCTGCACTAAATAATTCCGATATTGTCGGAATATCAATCGGTACACGTCCTGATTGTGTTGATGATGATAAAATCAAACTGATTTCATCATACAAAAATGATTATTACACATGGATTGAATACGGCTTGCAATCTATTCATGACAAAACTTTACATAAAATTAACCGTGGACATGATTATGACTGTTTTTTAAGAGCTTACGAAAAAACTAAAGAAGCAGGAATAAATGTTTGTGTACACGTAATTTTTGGCTTGTGGGAAACACAGGATGAAATTATGCAGACAGCTCAGGAGCTTGCAAGACTAGGAGTCGACGGAGTTAAAATCCACATGCTGTGCGCTCTTCAAAACACTAAACTTGCAAGAATGTATGAAGCAGGCGAAATTGATTTTATGAGCGAAGATGAATATATTCAAACTGTTTGTGATTTTTTGGAATACCTTCCGAAAGAAACAACTATTCACCGCCTTGCAGGAAACGGTTTTTCAAAAACTTTAATTGCACCATCTTGGCTTGGCAAAAAGTTTGATAGTCTTAATAAAATTGACAGAGAATTTATTAACAGAAATTCATATCAAGGATACCGCATATTTACAAATAATTAACCTTGTGTGATAATGTCAAAGCTAATGTAACATTTTTTTACAAATATTGAATTAGGGTAGCAAAAAAATTTATTGACACTTGTTAAAGCAAGTGAAAAATAAAAAAAATGGAGATAAATATGTTATCGGTACAATCAAGAATTTCAGCACAAAATGTAAACTTCGGCAAAAAACTTTCTCCCGAAGAAATTCAAGCCCGCAGAGAAGAAGCGGAATATATCAAAAAACGCAATGAAATGCTCGAACACAAACGCGAACTTGAAGAACTGGCAAATGATGATGAATTAAACTTGCCTAAACCGCTTAATAAAGCATTAAAAGGCGGAGCTATTGTTACAACAGGCATTTTAGGCGGTATGGCTGCTGGCTGGGGCGCAGGAAAATCTTGGTCAGGTATCAGCAAACTTATAAAAAGCAAACCCGTACAGGGATTTATTAAAAAAACAGTTTCAGCAAAAGACTCTGTTGTAAAATTTGCTGAATCTTTAAAAGAAAAATTCTTGAATTCAAAATTATACACAAAACCTGCAAAGGCTGTAAAAGCTCAAAAAACTAAATTCTTAAAAACAAAATTCGGTAAAAAATTAACCTCAATTTATAATTCAATAAAAGAAAACAAAATTGTTAAATCAATCGTAAAAGGTTATACAACTGTAAAAACAAAAGTAAAAGACGCATTCAAACACATTCACGACAAAATCAAAGGTGTAAAACCTGAAGCTTATAAAAAAGCGACTGAAAACACAGTAGGCGTTTCAGGCGGTATCGCGTCAGGCGTAACTGCATTGAAAGATAAAAGTGAAACAGGAGCAGAAGAATAATGAATGTTTCTTTATATCCTCAAATTGCACATACCGGACGTAGTCAAAAGCAGAAAGACGCTGAAAAACAGGTTGTTACAGGCGGCGGTGCAATAGCAGCAACCACTGCGGCAGCTAATACTAAAGCCGCAAAATCAGGTTTTGATATGTTTGCTTCTGCTTCAAAAGTCTCAAAAGGAATGAAAACTACTACAGAAGCTGCTAAAGTAGCAGGCGATGTTACTAAAAAAACAAAAGGTTTATGGACTAAGGCTGCAGAAAATGTAAGATGGTGTAAAGACGCAATTCTTAACTGGGGTTCAAAATTCAAAAATTTAAAATTTGTCAAACCTCTGGTTGAAAGCAAAGTATTCAGATATTGCGCAGGAGGTCTAGGCTATGCGTTCGGCGCAGTAACATTAATTTCAGGTTTGTCTGATATTGCAAAAGTTACCAGCGAAACAATCGAAAGCAAAATGGCTAATAACTAACAGCCTTGAAAAGTATACAAAATCGTGCTAAGCTAAGGCTATGCACGATTTTATTTTGCGAGAAATTAAAGATACAAATATTGAAACTGAGCTGAACCGTATCGGCTTTGACAAATCTTATGCCTACAAAGCCGTTGACAAATTTGGATATAAAAATATCAAAATTTATGATTTAACTCCAGCCCAGTCAAATATTTTAAAACAAACCGCGATTTCTGTCGGCTGTGATTGCGCAACTCACAGAGAAGTTATTACAGGCAGAATAGAAAAATCAAATTGTATACTCGGCGGAAGCGTTTCTCAAATAAAAAAAATTGCAGAAAAATTACAATACCAGCCGTTTGGTTTGAAAATACTGGCTCAAAAATTATTACAGCAGAATACTAAAGCCGAGACAAAAATCATAGGCATACTCAACATTACTGATAATTCTTTCTCAGACGGCGGTTTATATAACGACATTGAAAAAGCTAAAGAACACCTGTTAGAAATGGTTAATGACGGTGCAGATATCATTGATATAGGTGCAGAAAGCACAAAACCATATTCTAATCCGGTAAGCGTCGAAGAACAACTAAAAAAACTTTTGCCGATAATTGATTTCGCAAAAGACAAAGCAACAATCAGCATTGACACACGCTCTTCTAGAGTTGCAGAAGAATGTATTAATGCAGGCGCAAATATTATAAACGATGTTTCGGGGTTTGATTATGATAAAAAAATGGTGGATGTAATAGCAAAATACAATTGCCCTGTCATAATCCAACACTCAAAAGGAACTCCCGAGAACATGCAGAATTCACCGCATTACGAAGATGTTGTTGAAGAAATTTTTCTGGCCTTGCACAAAAAAATTGAATTTGCCCGCTCAAAAGATATTGAAAATATCATAATTGACCCCGGTATCGGTTTTGGCAAAACAAGAGAAAATAATTTTGAAATTATAAGACGAATTGAAGAATTTAAAAGCCTCGGATATCCTGTATTGCTTGGCTGTTCACGTAAAAGCTTTTTACAGACACAGGACGACACATACACTGCTGTATTTAACGCTCTGGCAGTTGAGCGTAACATTGATTACATAAGAGTTCACAATGTAAAAATGCACAAGAATATGATTGATTTGATGAGGATGTTTATGGTAAAATAAAGCCATAAATACTAATGAGGAGAAAATAATGGAAGACTTGAGAGATAAATATGAAGTAGTTATAGGTTTGGAAGTCCACGCTCAATTGAAAACCAAATCAAAAATTTTCGCACCCGACGGATGTGAATTCGGTCACGAACCAAACTCGCAGACAAGCCCTATTACCTTAGGTATGCCGGGAGTTTTGCCTGTTTTGAATAAAGAAGTTGTTAATATGGGTATTTTGACAGGTTTAGCCTTGAATTGTGAAATTCCCGAAAGATGTAAATTCGACAGAAAACAATATTTCTATCCAGACCTTCCAAAAGGCTATCAAATTTCTCAATATGACGAGCCGATTTGTGTAAACGGTTACTTGGATGTTAAAGGTAAAAGAATAGGTATTACACGTGCTCACCTTGAAGAAGACGCAGGAAAACTCGTTCACGCAGGTGCTGACGGACTTGCAGGTTCTTCATACTCACTTGTTGACTTAAACAGAGCAGGAACGCCGCTTCTTGAAATCGTATCAGAACCCGATATGAGAAGTTCAGAAGAAGCAAGAAATTATATGGAAGAATTGCGCAACATCGTACGCTACATCGGCGTTTGCGACGGAAACCTTGAAGAAGGCTCTATGAGATGTGACGCTAACATCTCTATTATGCCGAAAGGCTCAAAAGAATTCGGTACACGTGCGGAAATCAAAAACGTAAACAGTTTTTCTGCACTTCAAAGAGCAATCGAATACGAAATTGACAGACAAATCGAAATCGTAGAAGAAGGCGGAAAAGTAGTTCAAGAAACCAGATTGTGGGATGATAACTCTCGTGAAACCCGTTCAATGAGAGGCAAAGAAGACGCTCACGATTACAGATATTTCCCCGAACCGGATTTGATGCCGTTGAAAATTTCACGCGAATGGGTTAAAGAAATTAAAGACAATATGCCGGAATTACCTCAGGCAAAACGTGAACGCTACATGTCTTTAGGCTTAAGCGAATATGACGCGTCAGTAATCGTTGAACAAATGGGCTTGGCTTTATTCTTTGATGAAGTTATTAAACTCGGAGCTTCTCCAAAAATCTCTGTAAACTTCATTATGGGCGAAATTGCAGCTTACTTGAAAGAAGAACATATTGAAATCACTGACACCAAATTAACTCCGGAAAATCTGGCAGAATTAATTTCATTAATCGAAAAAAATACAATTTCCAATAATATCGGTAAACAAATTATTATCGATATGATGAAAGACGGCACAAAAGCTTCTAAAATCGTTGAAGACAGAGGTTTAAGCCAAATCTCAGATGAAGGCGCAATTAAAGAAATCTGCCAAAAAGTAGTTGATGCTAACCCTGATCAGGTTGAAAAATACAAAGGTGGAAAAGTTCAATTGTTAGGCTTCTTCGTTGGACAGGTAATGAAAGAAACAAAAGGCAGAGCTAACCCTAAAGCTGTTAATGACTTAATGAAAGAGATATTGGATTAATGTTATTTAGTGACAGACCAAAATCAAGTATGGAAACAGAAATTTTTGAACAGTCTGCTGTTCTTGATAATCTGTTGCGCACTCATGTCAATGACAACAATTATATACTTTTTGATATTCCGACAGATGTTCAAAAAATCGTAATTGTTGCAAGCGGTTCTTCATATCACTGTGCTCGTTTTGCGGCAGATTTGTTCGGAAATGTCGCCCAAATTGAAGCAAGAGCGATTTATTCAAGCGAATTTCTTTTAAAATCGGCTGTTCCGCATGAAAATGATATTTTGTATGTATTTATTACCCAATCAGGCGAAACATCTGATACCAATTCCGCTCTAAAAAAAGCAAAAGAGCTTGGTATGCGTACACTTTGCATTACAAATAAAAAAGGCTCTACAATCTGGGAAGCTTCCGATTTCAAAATTGACTGCTGTGCAGGTGAAGAAAAAAGTATTGCCGCAACAAAATCGCTTACAACTCAAATGCTTTGCTGTACATTGCTTGTGCTGAAATACGCGGTACACAAAGGGATTGACATTGCACCATATATTGAAGAATTAAAAACTCTTTCGGAATTTGTGGGAAAAACTTATGAATTACAGCCGCAAATTAAAGAAACAGCAAAATTTTTATCAAAATTTAAAAATATTGTTATCACAGCGGACGGAATTTCTTATGCTATTGCAAAAGAGGCTTCTTTAAAGATTAAAGAAACATCTTATATCAATGTTTATTCAAATATTTTGGGCGAATTTATGCACGGACATGTTGCGATTTTGAACAACAAGCCTGCATTTATCCATATTTCGGTAAACGAGTTGAGCTACACAGCCATAAAGAATTTGAATAAAATAGAAGAGGATTACAATCCGCCATTATGTGTAATAGGATATTCAAACGACAAAATTAAACCCAAATTTAATTTAGACATAAATTGTGAAAGTGAAATCGTAAAATCGTTCTGTATAGTAGTTATAGCACAATTACTTGCATTGGAAATAGCGTTGTCGTTGGGCAGAAACATTGATAAACCACATGGTTTGGATAAAGTTGTTAAATAATCTCTTGACAAAAATCTTCTGACCAATGTTTGTAAAATTTATTCAAAACTTGCACACTTGACAAAAAACTTATTACCAAGATTGATAAAATTTATACGAAATTTGCGGACTTGACAAAAAACGAAAAATCGTAAATAATGAACTAAGAAAGATGGAGGTATTTATATGTCAAGATTTAAGCATAGTGCTGTGATTGCCCCCCCCCCCC
>CAJUPC010000024.1 GCA_910588555.1 Candidatus Gastranaerophilales bacterium | reverse complement strand
GCATAGTGCTGTGATTGCCCCCCCCCCCCGACAGGATTGGCTTAGCCTGTTTTTTTGATTATTTAAAAAAATTTTTGTACGCTGTCAAAAAACAGCTGTTTTTTGATGCAAGATTTTTTATCAAAAGAACTTGTATTATTTGGAAAAAATGTTATAATAGTGATATGTATCATCACGGTAGCGCTGGAGGATTTATGTATAAAAAAAGTTTTGCATTTACATTGGCTGAAGTTTTAATAACCCTCGGTATTATTGGTGTGGTTGCGGCACTTACTATGCCGTCACTTATTCAAAATCATAGAAAACACGTAGTGGAAACTCAATTGAAAAAATTCTATTCTATGATGAATCAAGCAATAATGAGTGTGAACGCTGAATACGGAGGAATTGAAAACTGGTATCCGAATTACCTTGTAGATGTTTATCAAATTTTTGAAAACGGAGAATGGGTGACAATAAATAGACCAGAACTTGTTGATGCTGCTTTTGAAAAATATATAGCTAAATATTTAAAAATTACAGATACAAAAAAAACAGAATACGGAAATAAAGTATACTATCTTTCTGACGGAAGTGCATTAAGAATGGGCCCTGCTACAAATCAGGATTTCGTTTTTTACACACAAGATTACGAAAAATGTTTAAAAAAAGAAAATCCTACAGGAAGTTGTGAATTTTATTTTACATTCAGACCAACTAGCGATTGGATGAATCGATTTGCGCATAGCAAAAACAAATTATTTGAACCCTACATATATAATTGGGACGGACAAAAAAGCTCACTATACAACAACGATACCAATGGCTGTAATAACGGAGGCGTTTATTGTACAAAATTAATACAGTATAACGGATGGAAAATCCCTGATGATTATCCTAAAAAATATAAATTCTAATCTTCTATTAAAACATCTTCAGGAAGTTCGGGCAATTCTTTTGTATAAGTACAACCGAGCTTTTCTAGTTTTGCAATCTGAGTAATAATATTTCCGGTGCCATTGAGTTTTTTCAAAGACGTATTTAAATTATCACGGATTTTCAATAATTCCGAAAGAAGCGCTGCAAATTTGTCGTGAACGCTTGTACAAAGTCTTGCCATTTCCTGAACATTTTTGTTTTGTCTATCAACAATGTGAAATGAATTAATTATTTTCAATGCCGCAAGCAAAGTTGACGGAGAAACAGGCATAACTTTATTTTTCCACGCAAAATCCCACAATGCACACTCTTCGCAAAACATTACAGAATAACAACTTTCAATAGGAATAAACATTAAAACGTAATCAGGAGAACCGTCCTCCACTGAATAATCACGTTTTGCAAGACCTGTAATATGAGCCTTTGTAGAATCAATAAATTGTTTATAATGAATTTGTTGTTCATCTTCATCCTGAGCGTTTATAAAGCCCTCCCAGGCTGCAAGAGAAGTCTTACTGTCAACATATATACATCTTCCCTCCGGAAGAAAAACTGTCGCGTCGGGTCTGCCTTCTGCTGTTCCCATTTGGATTTTATATTCTTCATCTTTCCTGAGCCCTGAAGCTTCCAAAACTCTTTCAAGAACGATTTCACCCCATCTGCCTGATTTTCTGTTATCTGATTTCATAACATTAACGAGAGAATTTGCGTCGTGCGAAATCTTATTACCTGTTTCTAGGAAATTTTTAATATTCATATCAAATTTTGTAAAATGCTCTGTTTCGACTTTAAAGTTTTCTTCCGCGCGTTTTTCAAAATCTTCGATACGCTCTTTAAAACGCTTGAAAAATTCTTCCAATTTCTCTTTATTATGCTCTGAAAGTTCTGACGAATTTTCTTTAAATATTTTATTTGCAGTATTTTCAAAATACAACTTCATCTGCTCCAGCATAATATCCTGCGAAGCCTTATTATTTTTATTAATAACTTTGAACGGGATAAATACGCACAAAGCTCCGATTAAAAAACCAGCCAAAAAGATTAAAATTTCCATGAACATTCCCTTTCTATAAAAAGATTATACCACGATAAGATTAATTCAAAAAGACTAGAAGATTTGAAAATCAACCATGCGGCGAAAATCTTGAAAAGCATGGTGTAGAGCATGGTTGAGGATATTTATCAACCTAAAGATGTAAGACAAATTCTCAAACCCAAACATAATCAATATCAATCAGGGCATGGATGAAAAGAACCCTCTAAAAGTTGTAGTATTTATAGAGTAGAGGGAAACAAAAACAGGGAGATAAATATGAGAGAGTTCAAAAGAAAATCAAGAGTATTACTTATTGACGACAATGCTGACCATTTAAGAGGAGTTAAAGAATTAATCACACTTGAAAGCAGCTACGAAGTAGTTTCTGCAACAACAAGTGCAAATATGGGTATCAGCCTCGCTAAAAAATATCGTCCCGACATCATATTAATGGATATAAATATGCCTGAAAAAGACGGCTTACAAGCTATTCAAGAAATTGAAAAACTAGACTTGGGAATTAGAGTAATTGCATTAAGCGGATATGATGATGCAGACTTAATTTTCAGAGCAATGAAAATAGGGGCTAAAGGCTACGTCTTAAAAACTATGGCTTCTGCACAGTTGATTTATGCAATGGACGAAGTCGCATCAGGAAAAATCTATCTTCCGACAGCTCTTACATCAAGATTTTTCGAATACTTCCAAAACTCTTTCAAAGAAGAAGCAAACAAATCTTCAGAAGAAAATCTTTTGTCATACCTTACTTCAAGAGAAGAAGAAGTTTTGGATTTACTCACACAGGGTAATAACTACAAGGGTATTGCAGGAAAACTATTTATTTCAGAAACTACAGTAAAGACTCACGTTAATAACATTTTCCAAAAATTACAGGTTAACGACAGAACACAAGCTGTATTATACGCACTAAACAACGGTTTTGCAAAACGTGCAAAAATGGCTGTATAAATTTTGACTATTAATAATCAAAAGGCTCAGCACAAGCTGAGCTTTTTTAAAAAGAGGTAAAATGAACAACACAGATATCGTTTTAGAGCAATCAAGATGTATTTCACACGAAATAAGAAATCACCTTTCAATATGTGAACTTTATTCGCAAATTATAAGAAGAAATTTAGAAGAAGAGGGAGTTGAAAATAAATCTGTAGAAAATGCCTTAAACTGCATAGGAAAATCTTTAAAAATAATGAGCAACTCTCTTTTAGATCTCAAATCCCTTAATAATTTTTCATTTGGCGAATATGACTTAAGGAGCATTATTGAACAAGGTGTAAAATTATCAACCGTCTATACCCACGGCAAAATAATAGATATTACAAGCGATTTAAAAGGAACTGCAAGAGTAAGTATTGATGAAAACAAATTTCTTGCCTGCATTGTAAATATCATAAAAAACGGCATCGAAGCAATTAATAAAGAGGGTAAAATAAATATCTCGCTTGAAATCGGCAAAAAAGAAGCACATATAAAAATCTCCAACAACGGCGATGAGATTTCAAAAGAAAAACAAGCGGCAATTTTTCAAGAAGGATTTACGACAAAATCAACAGGCAGCGGATTGGGTTTACATATATGTGTAAATAACTTAAAAGCACAAAATGCAATATTAAGATTAAATAAATCTACACCCGAAATTACAGAATTTGAAATTATCGTGCCGGTAATATAAGATGATTACTCATTAAATTCCTGAATAGAAATTGATTCAATTCCGTCAATTTTCTGGAAAGTTTTATACATTGTTTGAATTGGTTTTCTTCCTGTGACATCAAGAATTACATTGATTTTTGTCAAACTTTCGTCTTGTTTGTTATACTTTTTTGAAATCTCTCTTAAGTGAGTGTAATGTTCAACAAGATAGTTATAAATATCATCAGATTTTTCACTCAAACAGGAAATATTAACTTTCAAACGCTTTGTGTTTTTAGTGCTTGAGATAAGAACATTTTTTTCAAAAACCCTGACAGAAACAAGAGTAATTATTGATAAAATCGTTCCGACAATTGCAACAATATACATTCCTGCCCCGCATGCCATACCGATACTTGCAGCAATCCATAATGTTGCAGCAGTAGTAAGCCCGAATACAGTAGCACCGTGTCTTAAAACAGTTCCCCCGCCTATAAAACCGATACCTGTTACAACCTGCGCCGCAATTCTTGCCGTATCTCTAACACCTGTTGCCTGTGAAACAACTACATTATCTCCCTCGGCAAATGTCGGGAAACCGTAAATAGAGATTATCGTAAAAATACACGCACCCAAACATACAAGAATATTTGTCCTTAAACCTGCATATTTGTTTGTCATTTCACGTTCCAAACCGATTGCAAAACCTAATAATAACGCTGAAAGTATTCTTACAAAAATATCTAAATATTCCATTTACCTAACCTTTGACTTCGGATCCAATACATCTCTTATTGTATCACCTATTAAGTTAAAGGCAAGGACTGCAACAAAAATTAAAAAACCGGGAGTCAAAAGCCATGGACGATAAATTATATTTGTGTATTCCTGCGCCTCTTTGAGCATATTACCCCAGCTTGCGTCGGGCTGTTGAATACCTAAACCCAAAAAGCTTAACCCCGACTCTGAAAGAATATATGAAGGCACTGACAAAGTCATTGCTACGATTACAAAACTCGTTGTCTGCGGAAGAATATGTTTTATAATTATGCGTAAACGCGACGCACCAATTGATTTTGCAGCTTGAACATATTCCTGATTTTTTATTGATAAAACCATACCGCGCACAACACGTGCAAAACCTGCCCAGCCAATCAGCGCGAGGATTACGACAATAACCATAAAACGCTGAACACTTGTCATTCCGGAAGGCAGAACAGAAGCAAGAATAATTAACAGGTAAAAACTCGGGATTGACATAACGGCTTCTGCAAACCTCATCATAATCATATCTGTTTTACCGCCAAAATATCCCGCAATTCCGCCGTATAATAACCCGATAGGGAATAACACAAATAATGCAAGAAACCCAATTGTCATAGAAATTCTTCCGCCAAACAAAAGCCTTGAAAATACATCACGCCCGTTTATATCTGTTCCAAGAAGAAATAATCTACCGTCATTATCAGTCGTAACAAGGTGGCGTTTCATCGGAATAAGCCCCAAAAATTTATAAGGCTGACCTTTGGCAAAGAATTTCACATAATGTTTTTGGCTTCTGTCAAGCGTATAAACAATTTTTAAATCCTGCGCGTCAAATTCGCGCTTGTAATTATAAGTATAAGGTTTTGAAAATTTACCGTTTTCATCGATTGTAAAAATCTTAGACGGCGGCACATAAGCCATTGTTCTGTCTGAAAAATCTTTTGTATAAGGAGCAATAAAATCGGCAAAAAACAGAGCAAAATATATTACGCCCAAAACAATTAAGGCAATTCTTGCAAACTTATCTTTCCACAATTGTTTAATCAAATCTTTAATCATGCCTGACCTCCTCTAATTCTCGGGTCAGTCATTATTAGAAGGATATCCGCAATCAAGTTGCCTAAAATAAGCATTACAGCTCCCATCATTAATGACGCCATAACAAGGTTTATATCGGATTTCAATACAGCTTCCAAAATCAAACGCCCTAAACCCGGATATTGGAAAACATATTCTGTCAAAGCCGCACCGCTTAAAAGCCCCGCAAATTCAAAACCTAAAAGTGTTATAAGAGGATTAACCGCATTTCTCAAAGCATGTTTAAATATAACCTTAAACTCGCTTATTCCCTTTGCACGAGCAAACTTAACATAATCGCTGTCTAAAACATCAAGCAGATTTCCTCGCATCTGTCTTTGCAAACCCGCAAGAGAAAGCGTAAACAAAACTGTCACGGGCAACACAAGATGATGTGAAATATCCAAAACTTTTTGCCCGAAATTCATTTCTAAGAAATTAGAACTTGTTAAACCGCCGACAGGAAACCATCCTGTTTTTACAGCAAAAATCAATAACAAAACCGCAAAGAAAAAGGACGGAATTGCCATACCGATACTTGTCAAAACAGTTAAAATTCTGTCAAAAGGTGTTTTCCAATACACAGCCGCAAGAATTCCCAAAGGAACACCGACAATCCACGATAAAAAGATTACGATTGTAGTCAAAAGCAAAGTATTTGGAATTCTTTCTTTCAACTTAGTACTAACTTTTTCGCCGTTTGAAGTTACGCCCAAATCACCTTTAACAAAAGACTTTGCCCATTTGCCATATTGAACGATAATAGGTTTATCCAAGCCCAAACGCTGAGTTTCTGCCTGCAAAGTTTCTTTGGAAACAGACGGGTTTAATCTCAATTCCGCAAGCGGGTCAACAGGCGACAAACGTATGATAAAAAAGCTTATCAGTGATACTATAATAAGCAAAGGTATTGTTTGTAATATGCGTTTAAGTATATATATTAAAATCTGCATTAATCTTCGTATATCTCCTCAATATTATGCGTTACACCGCCAAGTGTTGTCGGATAAACATTTTTGAATTTATCACGTATTGCAACAATTCTTATAGGCGAATAAATATATATAAAAGGTTTTTCTTCGTAAACAATCGCCTGATATTCATCGTAATATTTTTTTCTGTCTTCAAACTTTGTTGCAAGCGCACCTTGCGTGTATAAATAATCAATACGATTTTCAAACGGATATCGTCGGCTGTTTACATCGCGTTCGAGCCGCTGATTAAATATATGTAATGTTCCGTCAGAAAGCCATACGTTCTTTCCGCCGTTCGGTTCAAGAGGTGAGCCGGTAAAACCCATTATAACCATATCCCAATCAAGCGTTGACATAAGTTTATTTACAAGCGAATTGAATTCTATCGGTTTAAAATTAACTTTCATACCCAAATCTTCAAGGTCTTGCTTAACCATAACCCCGATTGCTTCGCGCTCTGTGTTTCCGGCATTTGTATAAAGGTCAAATTCAACATGATTTCCGAAACGGTCAAGCAAATGCCCCGCTTTATCCCATTTAAAGCCTGATTTGCGCAATAATTCACGCGATTTATTTAAATCTCTATCGTAAGGCTTCAAATCTTTATTTAAGAAAATAGAATTTAATGTTTCGGGCGTGAACAATGGAAATGCAAGTCCGTTTGCAATATTAAATACCATATTCTTTCTGTCTATCGCATAATCTACAGCCTGACGGAAATTTTTGTCCTGAAACCACAATTGTTTTTTCTGGTCTACATAATATTTTCCTTTGTCACTTTTCCTGTTGTTCATATTCATTGTGAGATACATAGTACCCGTATCAGGACCGATGTTATATACAGAAAAATCCGAATGCTTTTCCATTTCTTTAAAACGTGCAACATTTGCACCCTGCAAACTTATTTCATCAAGTTCGCCGCCCTCAAATTTTAGAACCTGATTGTTTATATCTCCGACAATTAAGTAAACCAGTTTATCCAAATACGGAAGCTTTTTCCCGTCTTTATTTATAATGTAATAATTTGGATTTTTTTCAAACACAACGCGCTGTGCCGGAACGTATTCCTTCAGTCTAAATGCACCCGAAGTTACAAACTCTTTCGGATTAGTATTTGTTGATAAAAATCCGTCAAAATAAGCTTTGCCACGATTTACGGCAGGTTCAAATATATGCTTTGGCGCAATCGGAGAAGATAACATCCTCAAAAACGGAGCAAAAGGTTTCGGCGTAACAAATTTGACCATATAATTATCAATTTTTGAAACTGTCGGCAATTTTCCGTCAATTATTATCGAGTCACGCGTTGATGTGTTACCGTATCCGCCTAAAATTATTTTATTCCATGTAAAAACTACATCATCAGCTGTTATAGGTTTGCCGTCCGACCATTTTAAGCCATGGCGGAGATTTACAACATATTCACAGCCGTTTACGGAGAAAGATTTTGCAAGCTTCGGAATAGTTTCTCCCGTAACAGGATTTGTGGTCACAAGCCCGTCATACATAACTTCTGACATAGCAGACGAAATATTGTCTTTAGAATTGAAAGGATTAAAAGTTTTTGGACCTTCACCGATTGTTGAAGAAACAAACTGCCCGCCAAATTTCCCGACAGGTGCTTGCGATTGAAGATAATCAACACCATTAATAGTAACATTCTTTTCAATCGGATAATCGGAAAATACAAATTCTTCTTTCGGACGCAATTGCGGAGGATTGGAAGCATCGATATCACGTCTTATACAAGCCTTGCAAAGCCCCAAAATAATCACTATAACTAAAATTGCATACATAACCCGTTTCATAGTTTCAGAATAACACAAACAAAATTTAAGTTTATAACCTTATGGGATAATTTTTAGGGTGGGAAAAGCAACAGCGTTCTCACCTTTTTATATAAAAAAATAATCACTTTTCCGATTTAAAAATTTTATTGTATTATATATTAGTATAGGAGAGGGGATATAATATGAAGAAATTTTTGATTTTATTAATAACAATATTTTTTGCAGGCATTGTAAACGCCGCAGATTTTAATGTTTACAAACTCGATAACGGACAAACTGTTGTTATTCAAGAAGTTAAAACAAATCCCATTGTAACCGTTGATACCTGGATAAAGACAGGTTCAATAAATGAAAACAACGAAAATAACGGAGTTTCGCATTTCCTTGAACATCTGTTCTTCAAGGGAACAACAAACCATGCTCCGGGTGAATTTGACAAAATTCTTGAAACCAAAGGCGCGATTACTAATGCCGCAACAAGTAAAGATTTTACTCACTATTATATTACAATTCCCTCAAAAGACTTTGATTTAGCTCTCGAAATGCATGCCGATATGCTTTTACACCCGCTAATTCCTAGAAAAGAGCTTGAAAAAGAAAGAAAAGTCGTTATTGAAGAAATCAGAAAAGACGCGAATTCACCGCAAACACTCGTATACGACAATCTTGTAAAAATGCTTTATACAACTCACCCGTACAAAAGAAAAGTAATCGGGACAGCTGATATAATTAATACAATTCATCGCGACAAAATCCTTGAATACTACAACCAATTTTACAATCCTTCAAATATGATTACCGTAATTGTCGGAGATGTAGACAGTGCTTCTGTTATAGAAAAAGTAAAAAAAGATTTTAACGCAGAATACAAAAAACCTATAAAAAATATTTATCCGCAAGAAAAAATCCTGACATCTCAAGCTAAAACAACAGCTTACGCAGACACTCAATCGGGTTATATGTTAATCGGGTTTAGAGGTGTAAAAATTGATGACAAAGACTCTTACGCCCTTGATGTTCTCTCAACAATTCTCGGCGACGGACGCTCATCAATATTTTACAGAACAATTAAAGACAGCAAACAGCTTGCCTCTTCAATCTCAGCAGTAAACACTGGTTTTAAAGATGACGGAATTTTTTATGTTTCTGCAAACTTCACTCCCGACAAGTGCTCAAAACTTCAAGACGCAATTTTTGAAGAAATTCTAAAAGTTCAAAAAAACGGGGTTACACCTGAACAACTTCGTCTTGCAAAAAACATAATCGAACGCAATACTTATTATGAAAGAGAATCAATATCTAACATTGCAAGCGAAATCGGCTACACATACGTTACAACAGACGACATAAAATACTACGAAACTTATCTTGACAACATCAAAAAAGTTACGGCAGAAGAAGTTAAACGCGTCGCAAACAAATATTTAGGCATTGAAAAAAGTGCAGTATCAATAGTTCTACCTGAAGCCTGCAAAGAAGTTAAAGTTTCAAACATAACTAAAGAAACAAAACCCGCAAAACTAATCAGCGAAAACAAGACAACCCAAAAATATGAATTGTCAAACGGCGCCGCAGTGCTTTTAACTCCAAATGAAATTAACGATATAGTTGCAATAAGCATTTTCTCAAAAGGCGGACAGTTTACTGAAAAAATTGCGGGAACTGCAAATATTACAGCTTCTGTAATTACAAAAGGAACAAAAAAATATTCATCCGCTGAACTTGCTCAAGTATTGGAAGATAACGGAATTAAAATAGTTCCGTCAGTAAAACCTGACAGTTTCGTAATTTCTGTTCTTACAACAAAAAACGAATACGGTAAAACACTTGAAATTCTTGATGAAATAATTAATAACGCTACTCTTGACGATTATGAAATTGAAAAAACAAGAAACGATAAACTTAACGCTATCAAAAAAAGTAAAGATATTCCGCTAAATGTCGCAATTGATACATATAAAACATTGATTTACGAAAACACACCATATTCTGTTTCAAATCAAATTCTTGAAAAAACATTACCGACAATCACTTCAACTGACATAAAAAATTATTATACAAATGCATTTTCACCGCAAAATGTTGTAATTTCAATTAACGGCAATGTTGACAAGAACAAAACTCTTTCTGAATTCACTAAAATATTTGACAATAAAAAGGGTGAAAAGTTCGAATTCACACAGCATTCAATCCCGTCATTAGCTGTCGGCAAAAAGGTTTCAACCTGCATAAAAGACCTTAAAACAGACTGGATTATAATGGGCTGGCAAACATCAGGTGTACTAAACGAAAAAGAATATGCAACACTTGAAGTAATCGACTCACTTCTAGGTTCCGGTATGAGTTCTCGTCTGTTTAAAAACATTCGCGACCGTGACGGACTTGCTTACCAGTTAGGTTCGCAATACGCACCAAATGTTTTAAAAGGTGCATTTATAGTCTATATAGGAACAAATCCCGAAAACCTTGACTATGCCACAAAAAGGCTTCAAGAAGAAGTGTTCAGACTTAAAAAAGAATTTGTAAGTTCAAAAGAATTACAGGAAGCAAAAGATAAGCTTCTTGGCCGTTACATTATAGGACAGGAAACAAACCTTGATAAAGCCACAACAATCGGCTGGTTTGAAATTTCAGGCAGAGGCTACAAGTTTGATGATGAATACGTAAAACTTATAAACAGTGTAACAGAAAGCGACATTATAGAAGTTGCAAATAAATACTTTAATGACAAATATATTTTATCAATAGTAAAGCCCGATTAAAATCGGGCTTTAACATTATTAAATCACCAGTTATTTCTTGTCAAAATTTGTTTTGCACGTGAGTCATACATTTTATCTTTGTACCACGCGCCTTTAAATGATTTATCAGAGTTATACATATATTGCATGTCATGCGACATAAAATATATTGCACTGACTAGAGTTCCGTTAGCGCGATATTGTTTCGACATATACGGGAAATTTGGATAGTTTTCTGAGAATTTGTCCACATATCTTAGTTTCCCTAACGCGTCATAATAATAGACTGTTCTCAAATCATTTTTATATTGGATTGCATAACTGATTAAGAGTTTTTTTCTGTAAAATCCGCATAGATTTTCAGTATCAGTTTCGGTTACGTTATTTGAAACAAGCATATAATGCCTTTTGTAGTCATTATCTTTCAGAAAGTCTTTGTATTCCTCTTTAAAGCCTTTTTTATCATATTTATATATAGTATCTTCGCCAAAAAGTTCTGATTTGTATTTTTCAATAACTTCATCCCTCTGAATTTGAGAAATATCAAGCCAATCAAAAACAAGATTGCCTGTCAAAACAATCGGAGCAGGGGTATTTTCTTTAATTATTGTCTGCTCTATATCCGCTGAAAATGCAGCTTTTCCAAGCAAAAATATACACACTAAAATTATTATTTTTTTCATAATTCCCTCGTTTCTGAATACATAATACAACGAAAAAATTTTATAACCAGTCTTGACAGTCAAAGGCACTCATACCACAACTTTTCACCATTACAAAACTCTTTGTAACAATAAATTAACATATTTTTTTAAAATAACCGATATTTTCTTGACGAATAATTTTGATGTATTATGATTAAGTAACATGCTAAATTTAAGTTAGGTGTACTATGCCCAAATTTAAGTAAAGTATGAAAAATTCATTCAGCTGAAACGCAGTAGAATGAAAGGTTTACAGCCTTAAGTTAGATTTCTAAATTGTAATAAATTTTCAACCACCCTCGAAATGTCAAACATAGTCAAGCTTTTCGGGAGAAAAATGAAATAAATACAATTTTTATATAGTACGTACACATAGACGAGGTGAATTAATGTCTAACACAAAATATGCAGAAAGAGTAACACCAATGGGTATTCCTCATACTCGTTTGGATGATTTACCGGACCTTATTGAAGTGCAGAAAAAATCGTTTGAATGGTTTTTAAAAGAAGGCTTGAAAGAAGAATTACTTTCTTTCTCTCCGATTAAAGACTATACAGGCAGACTTGAATTGCACTTCCTGCCAAACTATACTTTCGACAATGCAAAGTATACTATTGAAGAAGCAAGAATCCATGACGCAACTTACGCAAAACAATTGCGCGTTATGGTAAGACTTGTAAACCGTGACAGCGGTGAAATCAAAGAACAGGAAGTTTACATCGGCGATATTCCGACAATGACTGACAAAGGTACTTTCATTGTAAACGGTGCGGAACGTGTAATCGTTTCTCAAATCGTCCGTTCTCCGGGCGTTTACTTCAAACGTGAAGTATCTCCCGCAGGTAAACGTTTATACAACGCAACTATGATTCCGAACCGCGGTGCATGGTTGAAAATTGAAACAGATTCTAACGATTTGATTTATGTTAAAATCGACAAAAACAGAAAAATCTTAGCAACAACTTTATTGAAAGCTATGGGTATTACTGTTTCTGAAATGGAATCTTTATTCACTCACTTTGATTTCTTGAAGAAAACTTTGGATAAAGATACTGCAGAAACAACCGATGAAGCTTTAATCGAAGTTTATAAAAAATTAAGACCCGGCGACCCTGCATCAGCAGCAGGCGGACGTTCTATATTGGAAGCTCGTTTCTTTGATGAAAAGAAATACGATATCGGACGTGTAGGTCGTTATAAATTAAACAAAAAATTGAACTTGAACATTCCTAAAAACCAGAGAACATTAACCGTTCAAGATATCGTTGCATCAATCGAATACTTAATCAATTTGACATACGACGAAGGAACAGTTGATGATATTGACCACTTAGGAAACAGAAGAATTCGTTCGGTAGGCGAATTGTTACAGAACCAATTCAGAGTTGGTCTTTCAAGAATTGAAAGAATTGTTAAAGAAAGAATGACTTTGCAAGATTCTGAAACATTAACTCCGTTGAACTTATTGAACACAAAACCGCTGGTTGCTTCATTAAAAGAATTCTTCGGTTCATCACAGTTATCACAGTTCATGGACCAAATTAACCCGTTGGCTGAATTAACTCACAAAAGACGTATTTCAGCATTAGGACCGGGCGGTTTGATGAGAGAACGCGCAGGTTTTGCAGTTCGTGACATTCACCCTTCACACTACGGACGTATTTGTCCTATTGAAACTCCTGAAGGTCCGAACGCAGGTCTTATCGGTTCATTGGCTACTCACGCAAAAGTTAATGACTACGGCTTTGTTGAAGCTCCGTTCTTTGTTGTTAAAGACGGAAAAGTAACAGACGAAGTAGTTTACATGACAGCAGACGAAGACGAAGATTTCCGTTGCGCTCCTGCTGATATTCAGTTAAATCCTGATAATACAATTAAAGATGAATATGTACCTGTTCGTTACAGATCAGAGTTCACAATGGGCGAATCAAAAAGAGTTGACTTCGTTGGGGTATCACCAATCCAAATCATCTCTGTTGCGACATCATTAATTCCGTTCATCGAACACGATGACGCGAACCGTGCACTTATGGGTTCAAACATGCAGCGTCAATCTGTACCTCTTTTGATTACTCAAAGACCGGTTGTCGGTACAGGTATGGAAAAACGAGCAGCAAAAGACTCAGGTATGGTTATCGTATCTGACTGCGACGGTGTTGTTGAAAGAGTTGTTGGTGAAGAAATTATCATCCGCGATATCAATAACAAACCTCATGTTCATACATTAATGAAATATGTAAGAAGTAACCAGGACACTTGTATTAACCAAAAACCTTTGGTACATGAAGGCGACAAGGTTAAAGAAGGCGACGTAATCGCTGACGGTGCTTCTACAAACTGCGGAGAACTTTCATTAGGTAAAAACGTAATCGTTGCGTATATGCCTTGGGAAGGTTATAACTACGAGGATGCTATCTTGCTTTCAGAAAGATGCGTTCACGATGACATCTTCACATCAGTTCACATTGAAAAACTAGAAATAGACGCTCGTCAAACTAAACTCGGACCTGAAGAAATTACCCGTGAAATTCCGAATGTTTCAGAAGATGCTTTGAGACACCTTGATGAACGCGGTATTGTTCGTATCGGTGCAAGAGTTTACGCAGACGATATATTGGTAGGTAAAGTTACACCGAAAGGTGAATCTGAACATCCGCCGGAAGAAAAACTTTTACGCGCAATCTTTGCTGAAAAAGCAAGAGATGTAAAAGACAACTCATTAAGAGTTCCTCACGGTGAAGGCGGCCGCGTACTCGACGTTAAAGTATTTGACAGAGAAAAAGGCGACGAATTACCACCTGGTGCTAATACAGTAATCAGAGTTTACATCGCTCAAAAACGTAAAGTTTCTGTAGGTGATAAACTTTCAGGTCGTCACGGTAACAAAGGTATCGTATCAAGAATTCTTCCAAAAGAAGATATGCCTTTCCTTCCTGACGGAACACCTGTTGATATCGTATTGAACCCACTTGGTGTACCTTCTCGTATGAACGTAGGTCAAACTTATGAATTATTACTCGGTTTGGCTGCATACTTGAGCGGCAACTACTATGAAACTCCGTCATTTGACGAAAGATACGGTGACAACCAATCAGAAAGAGCTACTAAAGAAGAATTACTTAAAGGTATTAAAGCTTCAGGCTGCGATTGGGTTGAACCATCAGGTAAAGTAAGACTTATCGACGGACGTACAGGTGAAAAATTTGACGAACCTGTTGCAGTTGGTTTATCTTACATCTTGAAACTTGTCCACCTTGTAGACGACAAAATCCACGCTCGTTCTACAGGTCCTTACTCACTTGTTACACAACAGCCTCTTGGCGGTAAAGCTCAATTCGGCGGTCAAAGATTTGGTGAGATGGAAGTTTGGGCGTTGGAAGCTTACGGTGCTGCTTATACTCTTCAAGAAATGTTGACAATCAAATCAGATGATGTTAACGGACGTAACAGAGCATACGAAGCAATCGTTAAAGGCGACAATATTCCAAGACCGGGTATTCCTGAATCGTTCAAAGTACTTGTAAGAGAACTGCAAAGTATCGGTTTGGATATTACGGTAGCGAAAAAAGACGGTGTAGAAGTTGATTTGATGACAGATATGGATGATTTGAGAAAATCAGCTCCAAGAAGAGTTCTATCAGATATGGATTCAGAACTTTTAAACATCAATTTCTTTGAAACACCGACTACATTCGGAGATATTTAATAATAATTTATATGGAAAGAGGAAGTTTTCCTCTTTCCGATAAAAAAAGGAGAAACTAAATAATGTCAACAAGCATAGATTATTTTGACTATATACGAATTAGTATCGCTTCACCGGAAAGAATACTTAAATGGTCTTACGGCGAAGTTACTAAACCGGAAACAATCAATTACCGTACATTAAAACCTGAACGCGACGGTCTTTTCTGCGAAAGAATTTTCGGACCATCAAAAGATTGGGAATGCTATTGCGGTAAATACAAAAGAGTAAGACACAAAGGTATCATCTGCGAACGCTGCGGCGTTGAAGTTACCGATTCAAAAGTAAGACGTCAGAGAATGGGTCATATTAAACTAGCAGCACCTGTTTCTCATATCTGGTTTTTGAAAGGTATACCGTCATATTTGGGCTTACTTCTTGATATGACTTTGAAAGATTTGGAACAGGTTATTTATTTCAATAACTATGTTGTTCTAAATCCGGGTGAAAGCGAATTCAAAAAATTACAGCTTTTATCAGAAGAAGAATATGAAGATTATATGGCTGAACACGAAGATTCTGAACTAAAAGTAGGTATCGGTGCAGAAGCTATTAAAGAACTTTTATCTGAAGTAAATACAAAAGAACTTGCAGAAGAAATCAGAACAGAACTTGCAGGTACTGTAAATTCAGTACAAAAGAAAAGCAAATTAATTAAACGTCTAAGACTATTAGACAGCTTAATTTCATCAGAAACAGATCCGACCTGGATGATTATGGATGTACTTCCTGTTACTCCTCCGGATTTAAGACCTATGGTACAGTTAGACGGCGGACGTTTTGCAACATCTGACTTGAACGACTTGTACAGACGTGTAATCAACAGAAACAACCGTTTACAAAGACTTTTGGAAATGGGTGCACCTGAAATTATCGTTAGAAACGAAAAACGTATGTTACAGGAAGCTGTTGACGCGTTGATTGATAACGGCAGAAGAGGACGTACAGTTGTTGGTCCTAACAATAGAGCGTTAAAATCATTATCTAACATTATTGAAGGTAAACAAGGTCGTTTCCGTCAAAACTTGTTAGGTAAACGTGTTGACTACTCAGGCCGTTCAGTAATCGTTGTTGGTCCTCAATTAAAATTGAACCAGTGCGGTTTGCCGAAAGAAATGGCAATTGAATTATTCAAACCGTTTGTTGTAAACAAATTGAT
This sequence comes from Candidatus Gastranaerophilales bacterium, assembly GCA_910588555.1. GTDB lineage: Bacteria > Cyanobacteriota > Vampirovibrionia > Gastranaerophilales > Gastranaerophilaceae > Stercorousia. The sequence goes on along the minus strand of CAJUPC010000024.1, from coordinate 15,063 downwards.
TGAACGCGGATATGTTCAAAACATTAAATCAGCTAAGAAAAAAATTGAACGCTCCGAAGCAATCGTTTGGGATATATTAGAAGAAGTAATCGACGGACACCCGGTTTTACTAAACCGTGCCCCGACTCTTCACAGATTAGGTATTCAGGCATTTGAACCGAAATTGGTAGAAGGCCGTGCAATTCAGTTACACCCGTTGGTATGTACAGCGTTTAACGCTGACTTCGACGGTGACCAAATGGCTGTTCACGTACCTTTATCAATCGAAGCTCAAACAGAAGCAAGAATGTTAATGTTAGCTACTAACAACATTTTGGCTCCTGCAACAGGTAAACCGATTATCACACCTACACAGGATATGGTCCTCGGTATGTATTACCTGACTATCCTGAAAAATCCTGAAATGGATCCGAAAGGCTACTTCTACAACTTCCAGGATGCAATTTCAGCTCTTGAAGTCGGTGTAATTGATCTTCACGATAAAATCGTTGTAAGAGATGAACAAGGCGAAAGACTTGAAACAACTGCAGGAAGAATTATTTTCAACGAAGCAGTTAGAAATGCGTTAGCATAATCAGCTAAGAAGCCTTGCAGCTAGGCAGCTAAGCGAGGTTGTTTACAAAAGATAAATATAACAAAAGGAAATATAAAATAATGGAAACAACTTACAATCACGGTAAAAAAACTGTAGATTTCATTAACAAGCAAATGGACAAAAAAGGATTGAACAATTTGCTTTCACAAATGTATCTGGAGTTTGGCGGCGCTAAAACCGCAGAATTGGCTAACAGCCTTAAAAACCTTGGTTACAGGTATGCGACAAAATCCGGTACAACAATTTCTATTGCGGATTTGCAGGTTCCTGAAATCAAAAAAGAAATGCTTAAAGAAGCAGAAGCAGAAATTGAAAAATCAACAAACAGATATTTAAAAGGTGAAATCACCGAAGTTGAAAGATATACAAAGGTTATCGACACATGGTCAGAAACAACCGCTAAATTAACAGCTCAGGTTGTTGAAAACTTTGATAAACTAAACCCTGTATATATGATGGCATTCTCAGGTGCGAGAGGTAACTTATCACAGGTATCACAGCTTGTCGGTATGAGAGGTCTGATGGCTGACGCACAAGGTCAAATCATCGACTTGCCGATTAAATCAAACTTTAAAGAAGGCTTATCCGTTACAGAATACATCATTTCATCATACGGTGCAAGAAAAGGGCTTGTAGATACAGCGTTGAAAACAGCCGATTCAGGTTATTTGACAAGACGTTTGGTTGACGTTGCGCAAGATGTTATCATCCGCGCTGATGACTGCCACACTACAAAAGCTATTGACATGAAACCGATTATGGACGGTGATAACGTAATCGTTCCTCTTGTAGACAGATTATTAGGCAGAACAATTGCCGAAGATATCAAAGATACAGACGGAACTGTTCTTGTAAAAGCAGGAACAACAATGGACAGAAACGATGTTCAAAAAGTTAAACACTTAAATCTCCAAGAATTAAGAGTTCGTTCAGGTTTGACTTGCGGACTTGAATACGGTATCTGTCAAAAATGTTACGGCTGGGCAATGACTACTCAAAAACCGGTCGATATCGGTGAAGCTATCGGTATTATCGCAGCTCAGTCAATCGGTGAACCCGGTACTCAGTTAACAATGAGAACCTTCCACACAGGCGGTGCGGTCGGCGTTAAGGATGCAATTAAAGAGATTATTGCAAAACAAGACGGTGAAGTAGTTTCAAATGTTAAAACAAGAGAATTGAGAACACGTCACGGTGATGTTGTTAATATCTCAAACTATGAAGCTGATATTGAAATTAAAGGCGACAAAAAGACTGAAAAATATCACATTCCTGCTGGTTCAACCGTATTCTTTACAAACGGTATGAAAGTTGAAAAAGGCTTCAAACTTGCTCAATTTGAACCCGCAGCTCAAGGCGGCTCTCGTCTTACCGAAAAAGCTACAAAAGATATTACATCTGATTTGTCAGGTGAAGTATTATACGAAGATTTCGTAGCTGATGAAAAGAAAGACAGACAAGGCAACATCTCAAGAACAACAAATAAACAAGGTATTATTTGGGTTCTTGGCGGTGATGTTTATAACCTTCCCGGAGGTTCTAAAGTTCTTGTTAAAGACGGACAAAAAATCTCAGAAGGCGAAAAGCTTGCTGAAACATTAACTATTTCTGAACACGGCGGTGAAGTTCGTTTCGGTGAAGATTTAGTTATTGAAGATGTTAAATTTGAAGGCAAAAATATTAAGAAAATTGTTCAAGGTAAAGAATTGACAATTGTAATTGCTTCATTAATGCCTGAAAATGCAACATTTGAACAAACTAAAAAAGAACAAATCTGGACAGTAGATAAAACAGGCGAAAAATATATTGTAAAAGCTCCTGTTGATACAACAGTAGAAAATGGTATGATTATTGCCGAACTTATTGATGATGAATGTGCAGTTACTTCATCAGGTGAAATCAGATATGTTGATGTTGAAGTTGATGAAAACCAAATTATTACAAAACCGGGTTCAGTAGTATTTATTCCGGAAGAAATTCATCAGATTAACAAAGACAGTTCTTTAAAAATGGTTGATAACGGAACTCATGTTACTGCCGGTACAGAAATTGTAAAAGACATATACTGCCATATCGACGGTATTGTTGAATTCAAAGAATACAACGATATTATCCACGAAATCACAATCCGCCCCGGAGAAATTCATACGTTGCCAAGCGTTTCTGAATTAAAAGTTGACGAAGGCGAAGTTGTTAAAAAAGGAACAGTTATCGCTGAAGGCATCAAAGCAAAAGAAACTTCAATTGTTACAATTATGGATTCATCTCTTGACGAATTAGACATTGATGATTTGGATGAAGAACTTGATGCATCACTTTCTTTAGATGAAGACAGTATTTCTAACCAACCTGTTCAAATTCTTGTAAGACCTGTTCAAGTATTGAATGTTGAACAGAAAAATGTTTCAATTAAATTCAACACATCAGATGATTTAATTGATATCGTTCCTGTAACACAACTTCAATACAAAGACGGTGCAAGAGTAAGAAACTTGGATGGTTCAACTATTACAAGAACAAGTTTGGTACTTCAAATGCAAGGCTATTTATCACACCTTAAAGGTATGGTAGAACTTGATGAAAAAGAAGCATTAAGAATTGTTGTTCTTGAAAACTTGATTGTTCGTCGTGAATTTGAAGGCAACGCAAAATTGTTATCTTCACTTCAAACAGAACTTCTTGTAAAAGACGGTCAAACAATTGAACCCAAAACACCTGTTGCAAAAACTCAGGTATTAGCTATAAATAACGGTATTGCAGCTATCAATGAAAACAATGAAGATGCAAGAAGATTGTTATTAACAAGCGAAACTTACGAAACTGTTATACCTGTAAAAGGCAAAGCAAGTGTTAAAAAAGGCGATTTTGTAAGACTTGATTCAATTGTAGCAGACGGCGGAGAAAAATCACCTGTATCAGGTATGGTTACAGCCGTTAATAAAGGCGAAATTACAGTAAGAAACGGACGTCCTTACTTAATCAGCCCGGGTACAATGTTACAGGTTGAAGCAGGAGCATTAGTTCTTCGCGGTGACAACATTGCAACACTGGTATTCGAAAGACAAAAAACCGGTGATATCGTTCAAGGTTTGCCGAGGGTTGAAGAACTTCTTGAAGGCCGTAAACCTAAAGATTGTGCTATCCTTGCAGAAGAAGACGGTATTGCAGAAATTGAAACTGATGAAGATTTGCCAAGACTTTACCTAGTAAACGACAATGGCAGAACTGAAATCAAATACGCAATCGATGCAAACATCGTAGTTCAAAATAAACAAAAAATTACAAAAGGTCAGCCTTTAACAAGCGGTCCTTTGAACCCGCACGATGTTATCAGACTTTGCGGTCCTGAAGCAGCTCAACAATACCTTGTAGACGAAGTACAACGCGTATACCGTTCACAAGGCGTAGAAATTGCTGATAAACACGTTGAAATCATCGTAAGACAAATGACTAAAAAAGTTAAAATCGTTGATGCCGGTGATACAACATTGTTACCTGGCGAACTTGTTGAAATGCAGACATTTGAAAAAGAAAACAGCGAAGTTCAAGAAAAAGGCGGAACACCTGCAACTTGTGAATACATGCTGCTTGGTATTACAAAAGCTTCATTGAACACTGAATCATTCATTTCAGCAGCTTCATTCCAAGAAACCACAAGAATTTTGACAGAAGCAGCTGTTGATGGTAAGAAAGATAACTTGCGAGGATTGAAAGAAAACGTAATTATCGGTCGTTTAATCCCTGCAGGTACAGGCTTCCACCACCTTTCAAATGCAAATGAAGAAAGAGAACGTGAAGAAAGAAAACGTGCAGTAGCTCAAAGAAATCAAGCTCGCAAACCGTCTGCGATTTTGGAAGAAATCGAAGGTATGTTCGGCGCTCCTGATTTTCAATTAGGCGAAGACGAAGAATAAAATCACACACCTAATAAAAGCCTCCCATAAGGGAGGCTTTTTTATTATAAATATTTAAAATTTAAAAGGATAATCTTTAGGAATTCGCCAGCCGTTTAACATAATCAGTCTTGCACAATTGATATGAAAACCACGTATATTGTTATTGCAAGCGTGTAACCCGCCACCTTCAGTCATTAAGCCAACCTTTGTTTGAGTAAATTGCCACCCTGCAGGTACAAAATCTCTTAAATTGGGACGCAAATAAAATAAAAAATAATCTTTACCTCCTATTCCATCAACGAAATTTTCTGATTTTGGGAGTTTAAATCTGGTATAAACTTCAAAATGTCCGCCGTTCCAAGCCCAATAAGTATATACACCATTATTTAAAAATATTTTTATATAAGTCTGATTATCTTCAAATTTCTTCAGCCCGTTCAAATAAGGCAGTATATATGTGTTCAAACATTTTTTTGAATTAACTGATGAACCATATGCACTACTTGGAGTAATCCAAGTAGAAGCTTCTCCGTTTTTTATTTCAGATAATCTGATTGCTTGATTAAAAATTGAATAAGTTTGTTTTAATTTGTTTTCTACAACTCTTTTTTTATAATTACTAATTAATGGCGGCATAGTCAAAGCCGCTACAACGCCGATAATGCCGAGTACTATTAAAACTTCGGCAAGCGTAAAGCCTCTTAAGGAGCTATGATTGCCCCCCCCCCCCGAAGCTTTGTAAATTCTGTAATTTTTTCATTTCCAACTCCTTTGTTTATTATTTTTTATTATATCAAATTTTTATTCGTATTTCAAGACCGATTTCTAAATATAATAGTTGATTTGCCAAAAGTTTTATTTTCATTTGTCCGATAACCAATTTGGAGGTTATATATGGCAAGGATTATAGAAAATGAAAGAAGAATTATAAAAATGTCAGTCGATGATATACTTAATATCGTAAGGGAATACCAAAAAATCACAAGAAATGCGTGTTGTTACGAACATATAAGAGAACTGCTTAAAAAAGCTGATTTCTACATCCCCGAAGATTTATAAGTTTGTAAAGAAAAAAAATATATAGTTTACATAATTTCATGTTTATTATTACATGAGGATAAAGGAAAAATATGTTAAATAATTTTGAAAGTTTTGATAATTCTGAAACATCGGCAAGAAAGTCAGCTCTAATACAAGAAAGAGTAGGACTGGTTTCTACACACATGTACAAACAGTTTTTGGATTATCAGCACGCCAATGTTAATACAAATGAAATTTTTTCAAGAATGGTAGACAATCTACAAGTTGTTGTTGATACGCTTAAAGAGGCTTTCTCTTCAAGAAATATCACTACACAAAATATTTATGTAGATACAGACCCTCAAAAGTCCGTTGTTATAGTAAACATTTTATGGCATAAGATGAGTTTTACTACCAGATGTAATTACCAGCCTCAGGCGTTGTATAGAGAAGATGGACAACATTTATTTTCCAGCAGAATAATGGCTGTAAAAGGCAATTATTATGAAATTATGAAAGGTGTTACAGACCATGATGAAGAAATGGTCAAACTTTTGGATAATGAAGTTGCATCTTTATTTATTCCGCCGGAATCTACACAGAATTCAATTATGAAAATCAGACATTTGCCTAACAGAGAATTTTATCTAAATCAGGTTGACGCACCAAGAGAGTTTGTTTTAAAAGTCGTTGAAACAATATGCGGCGGTGGATTTTACCACGAAGAAGGCGCAAGAAAAAGCTTTAATATATAAAAAACAATTGACTTATTTAAATAAATCACTAAAATATTATTGAGAGGGAGTAGGATGAAATTAGTCGAAAAACTAAAAGAATTTGAAAATCAATATATGTTTATCAAATGGGCAACAGGCGGAGAATATGGCAAACTAATATTCGCCGGCGATGATTTCATTGAATTCAATATTATCAATGTTGATACAATGGAATATTCGGAAACTGTATTAATACACAGCCCGTTGATATTGGAAGTTGCAATAGGCGGTGCAGATGTACAGCGCATTATCGCCGAAGTATCTTCAAAAATGTCAATTGAATAGCCCACCAATATTTTTAAAAGCGCAATTTACATAGTTTCTAAACCTATATATAATATTTAAATAGCGCTGTTTAAATAATAAAATAAAAAAAATCCGCACCTTACGTGCGGTTTTGAACAATAATCTTGGGAGGAGATTTGGGGATAGTTGTACATGCATGATAATTCAAGCATGAAAAACATGTTACATTATAAGGCAAAAAATTAATAAAAATTTACAATTCCTTGATTTTATACTATAATAATGCATAGAGGAATTAGCATGAAAATACTTGTAATAAACGGCGTAAATATGAATATGCTTGGCATTCGGGAACCCGAAAAATACGGAAGCATGACTTTAAAGGATTTGGAAAAAGATTTATACGCATTCTCATTTGAACTTGGAATTGATATTGAAACATTTCAAAGCAACCATGAGGGAGAAATCGTAGAAAAAATACATTCGGCAAAAGGTAATTTTGACGGGATATTAATCAACGCAGGAGCATATACACATACAAGTATAGCAATCAGAGATGCATTATCTGCCGTTGCACTTCCTGTCGTTGAAGTACACATGACAAATATTTACACAAGAGAAGAATTCAGACACCACTCATACATAGCGCCTGTATCTTTGGGGCAAATATCAGGTTTTGGAATAAACTCCTATAAATTGGGGCTAAAAGCGATTGTCGACTTTTTATCAGAAGACAATTAAATTAATATTTAAATAAAAATCATTTATTGAAATTCTTCAACAAAAGCTTTGCTTACTGCTAAAGCTTTTACTTCCGGGTTTTCAATACCTGCTTCAGCATATCTTTTTTCTGCAAGTTCAGCTATTTCAAGTGCTTTTTGAGCCAATTCCGGATTAGCAGCAAAAACCTTGATATCATTTTCAAGATTATCAACTTTTACCGCAGTTCTGTCAGCAGGATTTTCAGGAATTTCCTTAATTTCTTTTGTTTGAGCTTCAACAGCAGACTGTTGTGCAGATTCGTGAACGGTTTCAACTTTAACCTGTTCAACCTTTTGGGGCTGTTGTGGAATGTTCGGACTGTTTTTTGGTATTTCGTTCATAGTCACATCCTCTTTTCTTTCTCGTGATTTATCATTCTCGTTTTAAGTTTTAAAACATGTAAAAAATTTTTTTTGCTAGTCTGTAAAAAAAAAATTACAAAAATTAATATATAACCTGATTTTACGGACTGTTTATGATATATTTGAGATATAAAGTACACAGTTTATATACATGTTATATAACATTATACAACATTAAGGAAAGTAATGCAACTATGAATATTACTAATATATTTAGTAACATAAATCCTAAAGAAGTTATAAAAAATCTGCCTGATGCGGTATTTGTCGTAGATTTTGACGGAAAAATAATGTGGGCTAATGAGAAAGCATCTATTATTTTTGAAAGTCAAATCAACCAGCTTAAAGGACTTGTATTTGACGAAATAGTAGTAAACGGACTTGAATTAGCCGAACAATCATATTCCAGAAGAAGTTCAGTTGTAACCGGAGCTTTTAGCGCTAACGGTAAAGAATTCTTCGTCGAAATTAATGCAAGAAAGTATATTGAGCAATATTTCATAACAATAAGAGACATTACAACAATGACAAATGTCCTTGCTGCAGCTGAACAGACCGGAAGATTAAACAAAGAAAAAAATATAATGCTTACAAGACTTTCAAACGAAATTAAGTCACCATTGCAATCAATTATCGGCTTCTCACAGGCTCTAATTGACGGCTTAGGCGGCGAAATTAACGAAAAACAGGACAAGTATGTAAGAATTATTAACAAAAATTCTGCTGAACTTTTGTACTTTATGGATAAATTAATCGAATTTTCACAGGCTGAGTCTTCGTTGATGAATATTTCAAAACATCCTTTTGATTTGATTAATACAATACAAACAATTGTAAAAAATAACGAATCACAATTAAATGCAAAAAAACTTGTAATCAATTACAATTTCGATGACTTCAACAAAAAAACCGTTTACAGTAACGAAAATGCTGTAAGAATTGTTTTACAAAATATTCTGGAAACATCAATAAAATTAACGGAATCAGGCTCAATATCAATTAAAGTTGACCATCCTGAACTGGAAATAACCGAAAAACTTGCAGAAAACAAGGATAGCACTGCTTTTGTAAGAATAACTTTCACAGACACAGGCATAGGCTTTGCTGAATCAGAATTGGACGATTTGTTTGAGCCATATTCACACCTTGAAAAAATCAATAAAAAAACTATTGCACGTTCAATTACACTAGGAACTGTTTCAACACTTGTAAAACGTCTTGGCGGTATAATTTGGGTAAATTCCGAAGTAATGAAAGGTTCTTCATTCTTTGTAATTTTGCCTGTTGAAAAATAATAATGGGAATTGATAAAAATGAGCAGTGTTACTTTAAAAAATATCACTAAAATATACGACAAGAAAAAGGTTATTGACAATATAAGTTTAGAAATTAAAGACAAAGAATTTGTCGTGCTTGTGGGTGCGTCAGGCTGCGGTAAATCCACACTTTTAAGAATGATTGCAGGTCTGGAAGACATTACTGACGGAGAAATTTTCATCGGCGACAAAAAAGTAAACGACGTTCACCCGAAAGACCGCGACATCGCATTTGTTTTTCAGAGTTATGCTCTTTATCCGCACATGACGGTTAGAGAAAATATTGCTTTCGGACTTAAAATGAGAAAAGTGGACAAAGAAACTATTGAAAAAAAAGTTAAAGAAGCCGCTGAAATTTTAGATTTGGATGAATATTTAGACCGAAAACCCAAACAGCTTTCAGGCGGGCAAAGACAACGTGTTGCACTGGGGCGCGCTATTGTAAGAAACCCTAAAGTTTTCTTGATGGATGAACCTTTATCAAATCTTGACGCAAAACTACGCGTTCAAATGCGTTCTGAAATAAAAAAATTGCACGAAAAATTGCAGACTACATTCATTTATGTAACCCATGACCAAACAGAAGCTTTGACCATGGGAGACAGAGTTGTGGTTTTGGATAAAGGTGTAATTCAACAGGCAGACGGTCCGGAAGAAATTTATAATAATCCTTCAAACACCTTTGTTGCAGGCTTTGTCGGCTCACCTCAAATGAATTTTATTGACAGCAAAGATTTTCCGTTTGAAGCTCCCGAAAATTCAATTATCGGAATTCGTCCCGAAAAAATGGTTTGCGGAGGACAAATAAAATTCAATGTAAAAGTTGATATAACAGAGCTTTTGGGCAGTGAAAAAATTGCATATTTTAACATCGGCGATAAAAAATGTTCTGCAAAACTGCCTGCTGATTATAACTTTGGACAATCTCTTGAATTAAGTATTCATCCTAACGATTTGTATTTCTTTGATAAAGAAAAAGGCATTCGTATTTAACTGTTATCACAATCATCTTCCACCCAAATAATAGTGATATTAATTGGTTTTGCAAACGGGTTTGCCATATGTATACCTGAAAATGTGCTTTGCGCTATTGAGTCGTAAAACTTTATTTTCTCTGATAATTTTTTAGTATAGTCAAACAAGTTCATAATTTAATTCCCTAGTTCTACATAATTCATTATTAAAAATTTTTTACTATTAATAATCCGACTAACGGAGGTAATTTGATAAATTTAATTACCCCTCTGTCTAATACCCTCTATCAATAAAGTTCCATAAAATAAACGCAGGAGGACTTAATATGTCAGAAAAAGAAAAAAACTTACGTGGAACAAAAACAGAACAAAATCTTATTAACGCATTTGCAGGTGAATCTCAAGCAAGAAACAGATATACTTACTTTGCAAAACAAGCTAAAGAAGACGGTTATGAACAAATTTCCGAAATTTTTTGTATCACGGCAGACAATGAAAAAGAACACGCTGAAAAATTTTATGAATACATTGGTGACACAAGAGGTCATGTGAATTCAGAATACCCGTTCGAACTGGGAACTACAGAAGAAAATCTTCAAAGTGCGGTAGACGGTGAGAATGAAGAAGCTGAAATTCTTTATGCTGAAGCCGAAGTTACTGCTCGCGAAGAAGGCTTTGACGATATTGCAGACACTTTTCATAATGTAATTAAAGCAGAAAAACACCACAGGGAAAGATATGCAAAATTATTAGAAAATGTTAAAAACAAAACTGTTTTCCAAAAATCTGAAGAAACAGACTGGATGTGCAGAAAATGCGGTTTTGTATGCCATGCAAAATGTGCACCGAAAAAATGCCCGAGCTGCGAACATCCGCAGGCTTATTTCCAAGTATTATGCGAAAATTATTAATATAAAAATTTTTCTTGCACTATTTGAAATATTTTTGTAATATAATATTTATATATAGGAGAGAAAAATGGATCAACAAACTTACATGAAAATAATGGGCTATGTACCAACTGTTATTGAAGCATCTTCACGCGGAGAACGCTCTTTTGATATCTTTTCAAGATTATTAAGAGAAAGAATTATCTTTTTGGGAACAGAAATCAACGACGAAGTTGCAAACTCTGTTGTAGCACAGCTTCTACTTTTGGACAGCGAAAATTCCGAAAAAGACATTATGTTGTACATCAACAGCCCTGGCGGCGTAATCACTGCCGGTATGGCAATTTATGACACAATGCAATTGATTAAATCTGATGTATCTACAATTTGTCTTGGCGATGCTGCTTCAATGGGTGCGTTTTTATTATGTTCTGGCGCTAAAGGCAAAAGACTTGCCCTTCCAAACGCAAGGGTAATGATTCACCAGCCTCTTGGCGGAGCTCAAGGTCAGGCTACTGACATTGAACTTGAAGCAAAAGAAATCTTGAGAATGAAAGATATGTTAATAAGCATAATGGCAGAAAATTCAGGTCAGCCTTATGATAAAGTTAAAGAAGACTGCGAACGCGACCACTTCTTAACCGCTCAACAGGCTATGGAATACGGACTTATTGACAAAGTAGTTACCAGAGAAAATAGATAGTTTTGTAACATAACTTAATAATACACAAAAAAACATGCAATTCATAAGGATTGCATGTTTTTATATACATGTAAGGTTAAAAAAGGTTAGTTACAAAAATTTAGGTAGGAGTTAAAACGATGTCTTTACTGATTTTCGGATACCGAAAACTGGACATTATTCATCGCCGAAACGATATCAATTATCGTTTGATGGAATTGACCCGAAAGTTGTCTGATTTACAGCAATATTCGGCAAACATCGCTGACGGGTCAGTGTCAATGAACGATATGATGAACACACCGGGTTCAATGTTCGGCAGGCAGATGATGTTCATGAATTATGCCCATAACACGGCATTATTCGGTGCACAACAAAATATGGCAATGATGCAGCCACAGATTGCAATGCAAATGCAGCAAATGCCCGATCCAAATATGCAAATGATGTATAGAAATTGGATCTTCCAAAATCTTTACAAACAACAGCGTGAACAAGTTGCAAAACAGGAAGCAAAACTTTTAAACGCTCAAGAAAAAGAAATTGAGAAAGAAAAAGCAAAACTTGAAACGCAGTTGAAACTACTTGAACAAGAATATCAAGCTTGTGCTGAAGGCGAAAAAAGATCAATAGAAATGTTTAAGCCTGAATACACAGCATAAAAATTATAACTAAATCCTATCCTTAACTAACCTGTAGGGGTTCACATACTAGTGAACTCCTTTTTAACATTTAATAACTGTGCCGATTTGAATATCAAGGCTCTCATATGGCAAGTTTTTAATACAAAGCTCCTTTGCAATAGGCAAAACAGTAGCTATTTCACGATATTCTGCCAAAAACCTGTCATAAAACCCTCCGCCATACCCAAGCCTGTAATTATTGTCATCAGCCATTAAAGCAGGAACAATTATCAAGTCAAGAGTTTCTGGAGAAATTGCATTTGAACAAGGTTCACATACATTCAAATCAGATTTTATAAGTTTATCACCAGACTTAAACGGGCAGACAGACAACAAATTACCGCAGACGCGAGGTAGATAAAAATTCTTGTCATCATTTAACAGTTCAAGCACATTAATCTCATATTTCATAGGATAAAAAATCAAAACATTTCTTGCATTTTTATAAACTTCAAGCTCGCGAATTTTTGAAACAGCTTGATTGCTGACTCTTTCAATATCAAGATTTTTTCTAATCTCTTTAGCAATAATCCTAAGGTCAATTTTACTATCCATATTTTTAATATATAATAAAAATAAAGGGGTGTTAATGACAAATTTTTGCGATAATTTAATAAATCCTGATTGGGCAAAACATGGATATATTCAAGTTTATACGGGTGACGGCAAAGGAAAAACAACAGCTTCACTCGGACTAGCTATGCGTGCTTTAGGACGTTGCTGGAAAGTTTTGATAATAATGTTTACTAAAGGCGGAAACGATTACGGCGAACTAAATTCGTTCAGAAATCTTTCACCGGAAATTTCGCAAAATCTAACAATAATTCAGGCAGGCTTGGACAGAATTGTTTATGAAAACAACAAAAACGAGTCTGATGCCGAAGCTATCCAACAAGGATGGCAAACTGCCAAAAAAGCTATTGAAAATGATGAATACAACCTCATAATTCTTGATGAAGCAAATATCGCAATAGATATGGATTTTATAGATGTGGATGAGGTCGTTGACGTTCTCAAAAACAAACCTGAAGAAATGGAAATTGTTCTAACAGGGCGCAACGCAAACCCAAAAATTATCGATATTGCTCATCTTGTTTCAGAAATCAGACCCATAAAACATTACTGGGATACAGGAATTTCGGCAAGAAAAGGGATAGAGTATTAATACGACACCTTATACGGATAATTTTCAGGAATTTTCCATCCGTTATATTGAATAAGCTGTGTACAATATACAGCACCGCCCTCGCCGCCACTAGGTCCTGTTTCATTATTTATGCAGTACCGTTCTAAAGATTCTTTAGTTCCATCCCAGCCATAATTATATGGTTCAACATTGCGCCCTCTCATCATTGAACTTAAAGGACCATAGCTAAAATAAAATCTGCATGCTCCTACTACATTTTTCCTTTTATTACACTTAACAGGGTCACCTGTATATAAAGCAAAGTCACTATAATTAACCGCGGAAAAATAAAACACACTTCCATTAGACAAATACATTTTGGCGTATGGTTCTTCATCACTGGACTCAACTTTTACGTTTTTCATATACGGAGCAAGATATTTGTTCATCCATTTCTCATTCTTGTTGCGACCTTTGATAGGATTACCGTTTTTATCGGTATCAACATCATCTCGACTAAACCAATTTTCGCGTGCACCGTAATCAATTTCAGCTAGTGCAATAGCCTGATTTATAGTTGAATAAAATTGTTTTAATCTTGTTTCAACAACATGGTTTCTATGATTTTGTATCAAATCAGGCAAAGTAAGTGTCGCAACTATACCGATAATGCCTAAAGTAATTAATACTTCGGCTAATGTAAATGCACCGCTAAAATTTCTACAAGCCCTCGCGTGGTGGGTCAAGCGGCACGCTTGGCTTAGAGTGCCCCCCCCCCCGACAGTATCATTCATGATAAAATTTTTCATACTATGCTCCTTCTTTATACTATATATATTTATTATAAACTATTTTTTATAATTTTCAAGTGTTACGCACTTCTACGCATTAAATCGGAAAGTTTTACTTCTTTTGGAGCTTTCTCAACTTTTTTTACTGGTTTTTCAGAAAGTTCCTCTTCTTTAAACTGAGATAAACCAATTTTTACTGCTGAATTTTCTTCTTTTAACATAAAAATTTCTTTAAAAAATGATAAAATTTCTTTCATTGTTAGTCTCCTGACTTTATTATAATACTATATATTAAATTTATATCATTCATTAAAACTATTTTGCCCTAAAAAATCATTACATTTTATGTTATATTAGTTATATAAGGAAGCGGAGTGCAAAATTTGAACGATAAATATATTCAAGATTTTAATACAGCTTTAAATATATATGAAAATGATTATTCGCATGCTGATTTGATTACGTTTTTGAAAAACGGGTCCGACGTTGAAAAACAAATTGCGGCATTAAAATTGGACAAAATAAATTCACAAGAGGAAGCCGGTATTTTAATGAATAATCTGACAGGCTGTGACGGCAAAATCAGAGAAGCCGTATCTTTTCGTCTGAAAGAATTTTTGCAGGACAATCCGCAATTATATATTAAATATTCTGACATTTTTATCGAAGCAGTAATTGATATTAACGGAAACATTTGCCGAAATACAATTTATGCTCTACAGTATTTGAAAGAATATAATACATTTTCTCATGAATTTTGTACAAAACTCAAAGAAAAAACTATTCCGTCAGCTAAAAAAGTTAAAGAATTTAATATCCAGGAGGGAAAATACAAAATAAATAAAGAGATTTTCAAGCTTTACTGGTATCTTGAAACAATATATGAATTTTCAGATTTCTATAAAATTTCTGACCTAAAACAAATTATATTGGAAACTAAAGAT
>CAJUPC010000023.1 GCA_910588555.1 Candidatus Gastranaerophilales bacterium | reverse complement strand
ATAAAAAATATTATAATGGAAATTATATAATATTTGATTTATTGATTTTCCTAAATAATTTTTTGAAAAGACTACTAAGTCTAATCTTTATATTTATAAAAGCCACCATTTTCATTAATTAAGCGTTCTTGACGAATATTTTCTAATTCTCGAACAAAAAATAAGAAATTATCACTTTTTGGTTTGTATATTGTATTTAAAATATCAAATATTTCTTCTCGTGAATATGATCGAAGCATATTACCTACATTAGAAAAATAGTAAATATTTATATCGTATTTAATAATTTTTTTTAAAAGTTGAATATGAATTTTCTTGAGGTCAACATTACTATTATTGCTTAGCTGCCATAAAATATTTTCAAATTTAATATATTTGGAATCTATTAGCTTTTGTAGGATCTCAACAGGAAGAGAATTTAAAACTTCCGAGAATAATGCTGGTATTAATGGCGCAAGCAATTCACTTGATATCATTCGATTAAATAGTTCATAATTAAAATTATTAAGTGGTTTGAGCTTACTCAAAATTTCTTTTGATTTTATATCATTTTTTTTATATTCAGACAAAACAAGTTCAATTGCAAACTCAGGTTTATAGGATATGATTTCAGCAAATAAATGATCATCCCTATGATAGTAAAACGTTGAATATACAATATAGTCAATAAATGTAAACTTATTACCATTTTTAGTTTTAAGCATAAACTTCATTTTGAATTCCGCACACCACTCCAAATACATTTTTAGGACATTATATAAGTGATAGGCTGGCAGCATAGATGGTGTATCTCCTATCCAGCTTACAAGTGATGCTACACCACCTGGTTTAACTCTACTTATAGCAATTAAAGCATCTTGGGTGGCCATTGGTTTCATAGTTCCTCTAAAGCGTGAATATATTTCATTAATCAATGTATCTGGAGCATTATCTAAATACTGCATAGCTCTTAACGTAGGAATATAGTGTTGATTGCTAAATGATTCGGGTAAATTTTTTATTAACTCTGGAACAATATCGTTTTGATGCCGGTCAACTAAAACTCGCCAACCTTCATTGACATAGCCATTTTCAATCCATTGCCTTGCAATAGTATCCTCTATTCCTTTTGAAAAAACCTCTTGAAGACTGTGATGATGACGACTTTGGGTTTCAGAAAAAACGAGTTTTTGGAATCTACCAATCCAAGGCTCGCCACGTTTAACGATAGCATATTCTATTAATTCTTGTGCCGTCTTATTCAACTTAGGAAAAAGTATTAACAATTGTTCAAAATCTTCCTCTGAACCACAATCTGCTATATATTCGTTAATATGGCACCATTGGCTTGAACTAGGTATAACAATATTTTCATAGTTTTCAAATAGCCATTTGACTAAATCTCTGATTTCCCCTCTGCGTTTTATATCTTTTAATTTGTAAGCTCCATTTTTAATAAACTCGAATAGATATGGATGACACCATATTGGAATATAACCTGCACTAGCTATAGCTGCAGCAATAACTTGGGATTTATTCACTCCTTCTTTTTTAAAGATTACTTCTAACCAGGGCAACCAATCCTGATTACCTGTTTCGATTATTGCATCAAGCATTAGTGATGTCCCAGGGGATCCAGCCCATTTTGTTAATTCTTTTTTAAATGGGGAAAGTATATCTGGTTTAAATAAATTCTTTAATTCTTTTGCATAAATTTTATTTTTACACATTTCACTTATTGTGTATAAAGATTTTTCAATGTATTTACTTCTTCCGCAGGAAATAACCGAAATTGCGGCTCTGTACCGAACAGCTAGCCGTTTATCTTTAAGCATTTTTTCAATTTGCACATCAACATTTATTGATATATTTTGTTTATCTAACTTTGTGGCAAGATAGATATCGATAGGCACAATTTTATCAATTATTTTCTTTGTGGTTTTTTCTCCTGAATCTAAAGCCAACTCTATGCTCTCACGTGTTTTTAAGTTATTAATACATTCTTCTAACTTGCCATTTTGAAAAAGTCCAATACCACCCAACCAACTCCAGTAGAGATCATGTATAGGTAATATTTTTCCATTTCTTTCTTTTATCGTTCCTAATTGTTTCAGTAATTTTAAAGGTTCAAAAATTTTATTATGAACACATTTTTTCTTTAATTCAGTTTCAAAATTTAAATAATTTAGGTCTCCGTACAAAATCATTGAACTTATTGAATCACATAATACATATTGAAAATTTTCAGGAAAGTTGTTATGTGTAATATTATTATGAAATTTATATAATAATTCTCCGACTGATGTACCACCACCTAAAAAGATAAATAACAAAAGAGCTAATGGGGTTTGTAAAAAATTCAAAACATCATCATTAGCAAAAATATTGCTTGTTTTAAGCACATCTGCCACCGTAGACTGCTCAATATTTTCAAGTTTCCATCTGCGAAAAATAGTATCAGAAGAATCCACATAACGTGCATTTGCAATAACATATGCATTAGCCAAAGAAATGATAGCCTTTGTGCGTTCAGAAAAATACTGTCCTGTAGCAAATTCAGACCAACCGTCTAGACACAAACATATTCTAGGGTGATTTATTATAATTTTAGGATCTATTTCAGGGCAAATACTTGATAAAATAGATAAAACTTCATCCCAAGTATTTAAATTCCCTATTGGCAAAAATAAGGGTATTATATCGCCTTCGTTTAATAACTTCTTTGCTATATTCCATAAAGTATAGGTTTTGCCACTTCCGGGATCAGCATAATATATATTTTTTTTACTTTTTTCATTTAATATTTTGTATGATAAACACCGTATACTTGTTTCATTTTCTTTATCATTATATTCAGTTAAATATCTATCACACTCCATTAATTTCTTATGAGCATTATGTACACTCTCTGGAACATTTGTAAACATCAATGACAAATCCGAAGGAAGTGAATTGTAAAGCAATTTTTCTGCTATTGTTCTTAATTGTTGGTCACTTATTTGTAAAAATTTTTCACAGTTTTTCTCTTTAAGTATATTTTCTACTGTTTGTGAACCCAAAGGAATAGATGTTGCTTTGCGAAAACAAGTAACGAAATCCTCTTTTGTTAGTTTTCTATCATTAGAATTAACAATTGTTTCCATAACTTTATATACTAAATGAATATATGCTTCTTCTGCCGCTTCCAGAGTTGAGCTAACCAAATCACGTCTATCGCATAAC
Source organism: Candidatus Gastranaerophilales bacterium (assembly GCA_910588555.1). GTDB lineage: Bacteria > Cyanobacteriota > Vampirovibrionia > Gastranaerophilales > Gastranaerophilaceae > Stercorousia. The sequence continues at coordinate 29,103 of CAJUPC010000023.1, read as the reverse complement.
ATTTTTTTATTAAAAGTTTCAATTTCTAAAATGTTAGGCATTTCATAAAGAAATGTCAAACTTTGAATAAAATCCTTTAATACATCATTTGATGAATTTTGAATAAAATCAGAAAAATCATCATTAAAGGAAGATTTTAATAAAAAACTACGTAAATCTTGAATATTGTCATCATTTACATTATTCCAAATATATATCCCTTTTTCGCCGTTTTGTAATTTATTATTTTTTTCTTTACTTATTTCAGATGTTGTTAGAAAACAGAAACGAATATTTTTATCTGGATTTTTTTGTTTGTAAATAAATAATTTCTGAATGCAATTTTGCACATCAAGCGAATTTAAAGTAATTGGACCTGATTCAAAAGTATTTTTTACCTGAGTTGCTATTAAAGTACTCTGTTTAGTTGACTTATCTTTAATAATTTTTGCATGATCTTCAGCTATTTCTAAATACAATTCTTCGTTGTCTTCTAATTTTATCCATTCAGATGCTGCCTGATGAAACTGATAAACATAACCATTAATTGAGGCTATCGCCTGACGTTTAGCTTCCTCAAGTGGCAATTCAATATTTGAAATTTTTAGTATTTCTTTTTTTGTCATTTAACACCTGTTTATGTTTTCTGTACAATTATGATTCCATACACAACATTTATAGAAATATTATTATAAAAATAATCAGTTATCTATTATTTATAAGTGCTAATAAGTTATAGATTTATATTTCCCTGCAAAATAACCATTATCAAGGAATCTGCACATAGCATAAATAATTTTACAAATATTATTCATAATCAATTAAACTGTGTCAAATTGATAACTTTATATCAAAAACACTTGATATAGCTGTAATATAGAGTAATACTATAAATAGAATAGACTACATAATGGGGAAATTTTGGACATTATTTCTACTACTGTTTGCTCAACCATTAATAAGTATAGAGCGCGTTTGCGCTCTTTTTTAGTGCCAACTTAGCCGCACTACGCGAGCTTCCGCTGATTAAAGAGAATATATTAAATTCAATTTTCAGAGAATTCAGCCTATTCACGCCAAAATTCTCTTTGGGCAAATAAAAAGAGTCCTTTTTGTAATCCAGTCATAGTGGGTATTTTAAATAAGTTGGGCATTCGTTTGATTTTTACACGCTTGAGCTAATATATTTTACAAAATAATGTCTATAAATGCCAAATTAAATAGTATAATTTTTTTAATGCCTTATACCATTATTAAATAATTTTATCATGTTTACTAAGATTGCATTTTGCACATAATAACTGAATATTTTTTGCAGTTATTGAACTTCCACCTTTAGAAAAAGGAATTATATGATCAAAATGCAAATTAACATTACTACTGCAGATTACACAACGTCCGTTATCTCTTTTCCAAACTTCCTTTTTTACTTCTGTTGGAATTATTCTATTGTGCTCAATTTCAAATTCTGCATTGTCTTTCTTAAAATCATCATTAGTTAATTCTAACTTAAACTTAAAAACTTTACGATTATCAGATTCTTCTTGCCATGCATCTACTAATTTAAAAATTCCATTATATGACCATACACCTGGCATAATCTTTTCATATACTTTTACTAATTCTGCCTTTTGTTGTCCTTTTTTATAATTACAGACAGCATTATAGAATTTACCATTTTCACTTAATTGCCCACTTGGAAGAAACATTGGTTGATCTAGGCTTTTAGGGTCTTGATTTAATGTCTTATATTTAGCAATATCATGCCCTTCATATATTAAAATCTGACCATCATTTTCAATTCTATCTACATATGGAGCATTTTTTCGCAAACTCATCAATATAATCGATGAATTATTTTTTATTCTAAAATTCATACCTTTTTGCAAAGATGTTTTTTCTTCGTTGCACATTTCTTGGTATGAAATAATATCTCCAACTTTAAACATATAAATTCCTTTAAACTTAAAAATAATTATTACATTAAATTATCAATAAAGCAAGCAATATCTTAAAAAAACATCCTATAATTAATACAGAAATGGATGAGATTACCACATTAAAATGGTTACATAAGAATGTTGAATATTTTAAAACAAATAAAAAACTCCCTGAACTCTTAATAGAAGAAATTCAAAATGTATTATATATTTATAAAGAAATATTTTAATATTTTACAATATAAATCGCTGTTATAAAAATTGTAATTATATATAGTAATTGTAAATAATTCATTTTTTTACTAATATTATTTTGGAATAGTTATAGGAGGAAAGATGAAGAAATTTTTAAACATTTTATTAGTAATTTTATTTAGCTTTCAGCTGTCAGCTTATGGAGCAGCAGCAAATTCAACAAATTGGACCAGCAAATCAAATGTTGCAAGAGTTAATAATATAGGTAAAGCTCTTTTAGCAAAAAATAACTTACCTACAAAAATAAATTTTAAAGTTATCGAAACTGACGAAATTAATGCGTTTGCAAACGCTGACAAAGAAATTTGTGTTTATACAGGTTTATTGAAGTTTGTAAATAATGATTCTGAACTGGCCGGTGTAATTGCCCACGAAATAGGTCATATTGTTAACAACCACGTCGCAAAACAAAATGTTATAGGTACAATATCAGCCACAGCTATTTATAATGCAAATATAGATTCTAGACTAAAAGCAGGCGCAAACGCAGCAAACAACCTTACAATGTTAAAAATGTCCAGAACAGAAGAATATGAAGCTGATATTACAGGAGTTGATTTAATGACTAAAGCTGGATACAACCCGCTTGCAATGGTTTCTGTTTTATATAAAATAAGCGGAAATTATGCAGATTTCACATCAACTCACCCATCCGGCGATAAAAGAACTATGTATATCTATGATTATATTACATACACTTATCCCGCTAAAGCTAAAGCAGGATATAACACTGATTCGTACAAAAAATTCATGGCTTATGCAAACCCGATTGTCAAAGAAAGAAACAGCAATCCTAAAAAGCTTGCAGCTTTCAACAAACAACAGGCAAAACTTAAAGAAAAACGCCTTGCAAAACTTGAAAAATATAAAAACGCAAAACAAACTAACGGATGGGACAAATCTTTAAATGTAATAAGAGCTATTTCATACTAAAAAATTAATAAAAATCTATAACATGTAAAGTACAATATGTATTTTACATGTTATTTTTTTGAGACAAATTTATGCTATATTATTATACATGGCTTGTATAAAACTTTTAGATTGCACTCTTAGAGAAGGCGGTTATGTAAATAACTGGGAATTCGGAGCTGATAATATTGAAAATATTTTAATCAGCCTTGAAAATGCTGGAATAGATTTTATTGAATGCGGATATCTTAAATCCGTTTCTTATTCTCATGATAAAACATTATTTAATACGTTATCTGACTTTGCAAAATTATCACACACACATACATCCTCCAAATTGGTTTTAATGATTAATTATGGAGAATATGATATTAAAGATATTCCAAACAACATTAATATAATTTTTCGTATAGCGTTTAAAAAACATCAGGCTGAAGAAGCAATAAAATATTGTGCCCTGTTAAAATCAAAAGGATATAATATTTTTATTAATCCCATGCACACAAATACATACACCAAAAAAGAACTTACAGAGTTAATCGGTTTAGTAAATAAAATTTTGCCATACGGATTTACTATAACAGATTCAACAGGCTCAATGAGAGAGAATGATTTAAGAGAAATTATAAGACTTTGCAAAAATTTGGATAAAAATATAAATATTTGTTTTCATTCACATAATAATTTGCAATTATCTTTTGCAAATGCACAATATTTTATAAATAACTTGCCCAGCCGAAATATAATAATTGATTCAACATTATCAGGAATAGGAAGAGGTGCAGGAAATTTATGCACAGAAATTATTGCTTTGTATTTAAATAATTTCTGCCGTAAGTCTTATAAAATTACCCCTATACTGGAAGCAATTGATAAGTGTATAAAAATCATTTACAATAAAAATCCGTGGGGCTATTCAGTACCATATTACCTTTCAGGTTTAAATAACTGCCATCCGGATTATGCTAAATTTCTGATAAATAAATCTTTCAGTTATGAAAAAATAAATGAAATTCTAAGAAAAATTCCAGCTGATATGAAATCTACATATAACAAAGATTTACTTAAAGATTTAATATAATATTTCATTTTTTCAAATTATGAGGTATTATATAAATATAACATTTGCGAACGGGATAAATCTTAGTCAAGAATTTATTACATGACAAATAGATAAAGGATAAAAAAATGACAAAATCGGTTAAAGAAATTTCTTTAGAAACTAAAATATTAAAAAGATTACAGCACAGCTCTGTGTGTACAGAACTTGTTAAATATCTTTTTGAAGATGAAGAATTGCAGGAAATGCAGGATTATGCCAATAATGTTTCTATCAAGCGTTTAGGATACAATGACCATGGTCCTGTTCACATGCGTCAAGTTGCGGCTAATGCGATAAAAATGTTAAACATTCTTCGCGAAGCAGGTATTCAAACATCTTTGGAAAAAGAAGAAATAGGTACATTTGAAGACAGTATGTGCGCTTTAATAATTTCAGGATTAATGCACGATTTAGGAATGATGATTGGCAGACAAGGACATGAAGAAATGTCTGTAATTCTTGCAAAACCCATTATTGAACGTACATTAATGCATATTTTTCCATACGATTTACATAAACGCACAATTGTAAAATCACTTGCAATTGAAGCTATTGTCGGACACATGTCATCAAGAAAAATCCATTCAATTGAAGCAGGAATTCTTCTGATAGCTGACGGCTGCGATATGACAAAAGGCAGAGCAAGAATTCCAATGGCAATAAATACAACCCCTCGTGTCGGTGATATTCACAAATATTCGGCAAATGCCATTAATCGTATAGGAATTCACAGAGGACAAAGACGCCCTATAAGAATTGATATTGAAATGTCAGGCGATGTAGGATTTTTCCAAATTGAAGAAGTACTACTAGGAAAAATCGACTCAAGCCCTGCAAAAAAATATGTCGAACTTTATGCAGGGGTAGAAGGTGAAGAGGCCAAATGCTACCTCTAACAAGTTTAGCCGATTGGGTAATACCCAATCGGCTGTTATTTGCTATAAAATTATATAATTAGGAGATTATTATACTATGGATAAACCTCTAATTTCTGTATTATTACCTGTATATAATACAAAAGAAGAATATCTGAGAGAATGTATAGAAAGCATTCTTAACCAAACATTAAAAGACTATGAACTTATCATATTAAATGACGGTTCTACAAACAATGTTGAAGAAGTAATAAAATCTTATAATGATTCCAGAATAAAATATTTCCTCAACAAAGAGACAAAAGGCATAACTGAAGTGCGAAATAAATTGGCTGCTCTTGCAAACGGAAAATATATAGCCGTAACAGACCATGATGACATTTCAGTACCTGAAAGATTTGAAAAAGAAGTTAACTTTTTGGAAAACAATCCTGAATATTCAATAGTATCTTCATGGCTTGAAATATTTTCCGAACACACACCAAAAACAAAAATTTGGAAAACTGCACCATTTCCGAAATATTTTTCAATGCTAAGAAGATGTGAACTTTTTCATCCTGCTTGTATGTATAGAAAAGCAGATTTTGAAAAATATAATCTTATATATGAAGAAGATTACTTTGGTGCGCAGGATTATGCCTTATTTGCAAAAGCTATAAGATATCTGAAATTTGCGAATATTCAAGAGCCGCTTTTGAAATATAGAAAACATTTTACAAATGCCAGCAACAATAAAGAAAAAATGTGTATGGAAACTAAAAAAGTTCAGCAGGAAATGATTGAGTTTCTCACAAACAGCGAAAAAGAACAAAAAATATTTTATGATCTTGCAACAAAAGACCAAGTTGACTTTTTAAGAACATTGTTTTCTATCAGAAACAAAGGTGAATTTAAAGTAATAAAAATTTTAGGCTTAACATTTAGAATAAACAGATTTAATTACTAATATTTTCCGGCTTCAATTTGCTGCGAAAGCTCATTATATGCAGGATTATCAGACATTTTAGCATAACGCGCAAGTCTGCGTTTTGCTATGGTTTTCATATAATCCATTTTAACAGGATTGCCGTTTTGCACAAAAAACAGCATTGCCTGTTTTCTGTGCTCGAAAAGTTCATCTTCGGGCATTTTAGAAAGCACATCGCCGAAAGTTTCGGGACGCAATTTTCTGTCCCACTCATAGAATGGTGTTTTTAAGAAACAGAATTTATTCACATAAGAAAAAATACAAGGAGTCCATGAAACATCTTCGTATTTCAAAATACCGAGCGGATGTTTTTTAACCATTTCAGCTTTGTATAACTTGTTCCAAATCGCACAGTTGTAATAGCCCGGAGTGTACATAATTTCAAGATATTTGTCGACGTCATACGGAACATCTTCAATAAACGGTAAGTCACAATGCACCGTGTAACCTTTGTCAATAAGTCTGTATAAAGGCGCAATTGCAATATCGCATTCATTTTTAACAGCAGACGCGTATAATTTTGAAATCATGTCGGGACGTATTAAATCATCGTTATCCATAAAGGCTATAAATTCACCTTTTGCCGCCTGTATTCCGACATTTCTCGTATCCGCAACTCCGCCGTTTTCTTTTTGGATTGATACGACATTTTCATAATTTTTGTCGTACCAGTCAATAATTTTTTGCGTATCATCCGTGCTTCCGTCATTAACAATAATTATTTCAAGATTGCTGAAACTTGAAGCAAGCGCACTGTCAATACTTCTTGCAATATAATCTTTTGCGTTATATGCAGGGATAATAAGTGATACATCCGGTTTAGAATACTTTCTAATACTTAATGAAACTTTTTGTGATTCAGCTATGATTAATCTACCGTAAATTGTATTTACAAAAGCTTTTACGATAAATTTGGTGCTTCCTTTAAAATCAGTTAAGTATAAGAAATGCCTTAGCCCGTCTCCTGTTTCAAATACGGGTGTCTCGGAATTTTCGGTATAAACCAGAAAGCCGTCAGCGTCGCCTCTGAAACTCCACGACAAAAACATATTATAATTATAAGTTTTATAAATCGAAACAAATTCAAACTTGTTTTCATTAATATCAAATACTGGCGAAGAAGCAAGGATTTTTCTCTCATTATTTTCTTTTACAAAAGGCTTAATCTTAAATTCCGTTTCTTCACCGCGTTTTGTAGAAATATAAAACGTATCGGAATTTTTACAGCCGTTGAACCCTTTTCCGTTTTCGTTTCTGTAAAGTCTGTATCCTTCTGCACCTTTATATTCGCTGTAATAAAATTTAACTTCGTCATCATTTTGAAATGTGCAGATAACATCAATTGTGTCAAAAATAAACTGTCTTTTTGAGGATTCGGCAATAAGCCTGTTATTTTTAAAAGCCTGAACAAAGCATTCACCTTCGCCAAACGGGACGAGGGACAATCTTAATTTCGTTTCCTCTGACACCTGTGCGCACTGATAAAATATACCGTCTTTTTTCCAAAAAACTTTGTAATAATCCGCACCGATATTCATCCACGAAATTATAATTTTAGAATTTTTCAGTTCAATTTTAAGATCCATTATTTATCCTCAAATATTATTATCTTCATTATAACAGAAAATTTATTGAACATAAAAACAAATTTTTTGATATAATATTTTTATAGGAAGAAATATTATGTTTAAAAAAGTTTTATTAATTTTATTGTTACTTACAGCACCTGTGCTTGCGGACGAAATCAACATGACACCGCAAAACACGTTTTCAGGCTTCAACAACAACGGAGCACGTAGAAGCTGTCCTAAGTTGAATTCTAAACAGCCGGCAAACAGCTTTACTATTGAAGATAGCAGAAGTGAGATTATGAAACCGAAATCTGTCAGAGAAATGGGTGAAATTAACCCCTCAAATGACGGAAAATCACCTATGACTTACGGTCAATTTCCTCGCAACTTAGACAGCTCAAATATGCTGCCTATGAGTGAAGTTCAAGGCGGAATGCAAAACATGTTTACAGGATACTAATGATTGTTTTTGGCGACAAAATATTTAAAAATCCTGTCAAAATAATTAAAGCTTTCACTCAAAATGAACTTTTCGACGCTTTTATACTTATTGAAAACCTGAAAAAAAACTTCTATCTTTCAGGTTATATTAGGTATGAAGCCTTTAATACTGTTTGTTCAAAGAAACCGCTTCTTTACTTTGAAGTTTTTGAAAACTTTGAGCCATTCGTTTCCGAAAAAGTTTCGTCCAAAACGCTTCACCCTCGTCCCTGCATAAGTTTTGAAGAATATTCAAAAGCCATAACCCAAATAAAAGAAGAAATTTCAAACGGAAATACTTACGAAGTAAATTACACCTACGATTTTGAAATCGATTATGACGGAGACGACTTTGAACTTTTTCAGTACCTTCTGGAAAAACAAAAAACATCATATAATTTTTATTGTAAAAACGAATATGACACAGTTTTATCATTTTCTCCCGAATTGTTTTTCACACTCAAAAACAACCATATTGTAACAAAACCGATGAAAGGCACGATTAAGCGCGGAACAAACGAACAGGAAGACAAAAAACTAAAAGAATTTTTGCAAAATGATGAAAAAAACCGTGCCGAAAATGTTATGATAGTCGACCTTTTAAGAAATGATTTAGGGAGAATTGCAAAAACAGGCTCTGTTCAAGTTTCAAAACTTTTTGAAATCGAAACTCATCCAACGCTACATCAAATGACATCTCAAATTGAAGCTGATTTACGCGATGACATAAAACTTTATGACATTTTCCGCGCAATCTTTCCCTGCGGTTCAATAACAGGGGCACCTAAAGTAAGCACTATGAACATTATTAATAAAGTTGAAAAAGGCAATAGAGAAATTTATTGCGGTGCAATCGGACTTATCACTCCCGAAGAAATGATTTTCAGCGTTCCGATAAGAATTTTACAGCGTCGCGGCTGTCAATTGCTGTATCGTGCGGGAGGAGCGATAGTTTGGAATTCTGACACACAAGACGAATGGGAAGAAACTTTAACCAAAACGAAATTCCTAAACGAAAACTTTCAAATAATAGAAACAATAAAAGTTGAAAACGGCAAACTTCTTTTTGAAAAAGAACATTTCAAACGTATGGAAAAATCTGCCGGGCATTTCGGGATAAAATTTACTTATCCTGAGATAAAACCGGAGAAAGACGGCATCTTACGTATCGAACTAGGTGAAACAATTTCAATCGAATATAAAGAATTAATTCCTCACAAAACAGATAAAATTACCATTTCACCGATAATAATAAATTCTCACAACGATTTTATGTACCATAAAACAACTTATCGCCCTTGGTTTTATGACAGTTATCAAAAAATTGCAAAAGGCGAAGTTTTTGACGAAATATTTTTTAACGAAAAAGGAGAACTCACAGAGGGTTCCAGAAGTAATATCGTACTTGAAATAAAAGGAAAATTATACACTCCGCCTGTTTCTTGCGGACTTTTAAACGGAATATACAGACAGCAGATGAAAAATATAACAGAACAAATCCTTTATAAATCTGATTTAGAAAAGGCAGACAAAATTTACTGCGTCAACTCTGTCAGAGGAATGGTTGAGGTGCATTTATGATTTTAATTGATAATTACGACTCATTCACCTATAATATCATTCAATATTTGCAAGAACTTGGAATTGAACCAAAAATTTTTGAAAACGACAAGATTACAATTGAAGAATTAAAACAACTTAAATTTAACAGCATAATAATCTCTCCGGGGGCAGGCAGCCCCGATACGGGAGGAATTTCCCTGGAAGTTATAAAAGAATTTTACAAAACAAAAAAAATTCTGGGTATCTGCCTCGGACATCAATGTATCGCACAATTTTTCGGTGCAGAAATTATTAAATCAGTAAATCCGACACACGGAAAAACTTCAAAAATTTATTTTGACGAAACTTCAAAACTTTTTAAAGGAATTCATCAGGGCTTTATGGCTACACGTTATCACTCGCTTGAAGCTGCTAATCTGCCTCCGACATTAAAACTTAGCGCCCAAACAAAAGACAACACAATTATGGCACTTGAACACAAAATTTTTCCGATTTACGGTGTTCAATTCCATCCTGAGGCAATTTTATCCGAATACGGACACAAACTTTTGGAAAATTTTATAGCCGTTTGAGTAATATGAAAAAATTTATTTATCTGTAATAATAATTTTATGAAAAAGATGTCAGAAGCTTTAGAAGAAAAATTTTCAACGCTGATGTGTGATTATGAAAAAACTCTCACATTAATAAAACTTCTTAAAGAAATGCATTATGAAGATGAAAATTACGACAAAAAAGATTTAATGAATATAATATGCATTCTGTATGAACAAGTACAAATAACACATAACAGAATGAAAGAAATAGAAAATATAATCTGTAAATAATAATGTTGTCCGTAAAAATTTTTCATGCTAACATAAAGCTTGTAAAAAAAATTTAAAGAGGTAAATTATATGCAAGCGCGCAGAGCAGCAAGAGAATTAGCATTCATCCTGTTTTCACAGTTTGATAAAAAAATAACAAATTATTCAAGAGAAGATTTACAAGATATCATATTAAAATCTGTCAGAATTTTGACAGGCAGTGCAAGTGACGAACTCAAAATTGCAGTAAGTTCACTTGTTGCAATGAGAGATCAAATTGACAACTACGAAGCAGACGCAGAAGTCAATCTGAACAGACCGATAGGAGTTGCAAACATTCCCGTTCCTATCCCGATGACATCAGATATGACAGGCAGAATTAACGAAATGATTGATATTGCCGAAAAATCGCTTCTTGCGTTGGAAATAGCAGAATTCACAACATTGGACTCTCAACACGATGTTAAAAATTATGCAATCCAAATTGCAGAATTTTTCCAAAAAAATAATAAAGAAGTTGACGACACAATTCAAAAATATGCCAAAAATTGGGATTTGGGCAGATTGGTCAAAATGGACAAAGACATTTTGCGTATCGCAATTGTTGAACTTTTGTATATCAAAGACGCTCCAATGAAGGTTGTTGTTGATGAGGCATTGGAACTTGCAAAAAAATATTCGACAGATGACAGCGCGTCATTCATCAACGGAATTTTGGCTAAAGTTATCGTTGACTTTGGTATAGCTTAATCCATAACCCTCAAAATATCAAGAAAATCTACAAGAGGGGATTAAAAAATGTTCGGATTTTTTAAAGATAAATTTAATAACCTTAAAGAAACAGTTTCCAACACAGCACAGGTTCTTGTCGGAAATGTTGTTGAAGCTGTCGGCGAAGAGGAAGAATTTTCCGATTTCGTTCTTGATGATATGGAAGACACACTTATCAGTGCTGATTTAGGTGTAAATTATGCTGCAGAATTGGTTGATAAGCTTCGCGGACAGTCAAAAATCAAACCTTCACAGGTAAAAGAATATTTGCGGAGTGAATTTTTAAATACTTTACAAAATGCCGGTGAAAATACTTTAAAATACGAAGAAGGAAAACTGAATATTTATTTTATCACAGGTGTAAACGGCGCAGGAAAAACTACCCTTATCGGAAAACTTGCGTATAAATTTAAAAATCAGGGCAAAAAAGTACTGATTGCCGCAGGTGACACATTCCGCGCCGCAGCAGAAGAACAGCTTGATATCTGGTCAAAACGCGCAGGAGCTGAAATTATAAGACGCGACAAAGCAGACCCCGCCTCTGTTGTTTATGAAGCAATTGAAAAAGGTCAAAAAGAAAATTTTGACGTAATTCTTGTCGACACGGCAGGACGACTGCAAAATAAATTCAACCTTATGGAAGAATTAAAAAAAATCAAATCGGTTATAGACAAAAAAGCTCCCGAAGCTTTGCGCGAATGCATTTTGGTACTGGACGCAAATACAGGACAAAACGGTTTGCAGCAGGCAAAAGTTTTCACGGAAGCCGTAAATCTAACCTCAGTTGCACTCACAAAACTTGACGGTTCTGCAAAAGGTGCAATAGTTCTAGCTGTTGCCCGCGATATGAAGCTGCCTGTAAAACTTGTCGGTGTTGGTGAAAAAATGGAAGATTTAAAAGAATTTAATTCAAAAGAATTTATAGAGGCAATTTTTGAATAAAATAACTAAACTCGGAAATAAAATCGAATTAATAGGAAATAGCGGCAAAGTCCTAATTATCGGAGTTTTCCATGGTGATGAACCACAGGGGAAATTTCTCATAGAGGAATATTTAAAAACCAAAGGACCAAACGGACTTTTATTCATTCCCTGCATTAACCCTGACGGAATGCAGCTTAAAACACGCACTAATGCAAACGGGGTTGATTTAAACCGAAACTTTCCTACAAAAAACTGGGGAGAAGACACATCTCAAGCAGGCGACAACCCTGCTGATTATTTCGGGGGAAAATCTGCAGGAAGCGAAATTGAAACACAATTTGTAACAGATGTGATTGAACAATACAAACCCGAGTTAATAATTACTCTTCATGCACCATACAAAGTCGTAAACTACGACGGTCCTGCAAAAGAAATCGCAGAAAAAATTTCAGAAATAATAAAATATCCGGTAGAAGCAAGCATAGGCTACCCGACTCCGGGGAGCTTCGGGACTTATGCAGGTATAGAAAGACAGGTTCCGACAATAACATTAGAGTTAGACGAAACCTGTCCGGTTGAAGATTTGATAAATCCTGTACATGAAATTTTTGATTTATTTGCCGTCTAAACGACCAAATGTTTTCTTCATAGAACGCCAAAAACCGTCACCGTCATCTTTTGCATATTCTTGAGATTTAATCAAAAATTTATCACCTTTGTATAAAGTTACATTATCAGGGGAAGCATAAAATCCTTGCCCTTGAATAAATTCCAGCTGATCTGTTTTATCGGCATAAGAATAGAAATTTTTAGAACATTCAGGAAATAATTCTCTAAATTCTGAAACAGTCATCTCTTTTTTAATTTCTAATACAAGATTTATACCATTGTCAGATTTTGTAAATGAAGCAGCTTTGTCACGTTCTTTTTTCTGATTTATTAAATCAATATACTCAGCTTCAAGCACTTCACGTTGACCTATTCTCAAATCCGGATTATAAAGCTGTACACGAATTTCATTTACTTTATCATTAAAATATGACAGCTTTTTATCCAAAACATTGTCATCAGAAGCAGGCAGTTGCCATTGTTTACCGATAGGTATATTTAAGGACTGCCCTTCTTTAAGCTTGTCACCCTTAATATTATTAGCTTTTCTTATATCATCGTCAGTACAGCCGTACATAGCCGAATACAAACTTATAGTTTCACCATTTTGAACTATTGTTCTAATATTGTCACCCATGAAAAAATCTCCTTATATTTTATTGCACATCTGTTATATACTTATTAAGTATTTTTTATATACTTTATTGTTCATGTTTTTATATTTAGTTACATTTATTAACATTTATAATTTTTGTTGTAAAATAAAAGAAAAAAGAGGGATTTTTACATGAAACTACACAATTCTTATTCTAACACTGTTGAAGAGTTTACTCCGATTGAAGATAACAAAGTTAAAATGTATGTTTGCGGTCCTACCGTTTATGATTTTGCACACTTGGGGCACGCAAGATGTTATATTACATGGGATGTTTTATACAGATATTTGAAGTTCAAAGGTTATAACGTAACTTACTGCCGTAACGTAACCGATGTTGATGATAAGATACTTAAAAAAGCCGAAAAAGAAGGAAAAACTCCCGAAGAAGTTTCACAGTACTGGTACAAGCAGTTTGCAAATTCTATGCAGGCTTTAAATACTTTAAAACCTGATATTGAACCGTTTGCAACAAAAACTCTCGGCGAAATGATTTCTATTGTAAAAGATTTGATTAATAAAGGCTATGCTTATGAAGCTAACGGCGATGTGTATTTCAGGGTTAAAAAATTCAATAAATACGGATATCTTTCAAAACAACCGATTGACCAGCTTGAAAGCGGTGCAAGAATAGAAGTAGGCGATTTTAAAGAAGACCCTCTTGATTTTGCATTGTGGAAAAAAGACGAAAAATTCGGCTACAAATCACCGTGGGGTGTAGGCAGACCCGGCTGGCACATTGAATGTTCAGCAATGAGCAGAAAATATTTGGGCAAAACAATTGATATTCACGCAGGCGGTGCAGATTTAATTTTCCCTCACCACGAAAACGAAATCGCACAATCAGAATGCGCAAATGACTGCAAGTTTGTAAATTACTGGCTTCACAACGGTTTTGTGACAATCAATAAAGAAAAAATGTCAAAATCTTTAGGCAATTTCTTGACTATTGACGAACTTTTGAAAAAATATGACTCAAATACAATAAGATTTTTCATTCTGACAAACCATTACAGAATGCCTGTAGAATTTTCGGACGAAGCTCTTTCATCCGCTCAGGCAGGTGTAAAAAGAATGCTTAACGCTAAACAAACAAAAATTAATGAAGATTTGGATATCACTCAAACAGAAGAATACAAACAGTTTGTCGAAGCTTTGGACGATGATTTGAACACATCAAAAGCATTAGCGGTTCTTTTTGAGCTTACAAACAAAGCAAACAAAGATGAAAAAGAGGCATTCACTATTTTATTCAAACTCGCGTCAGTTCTCGGTTTTACATTTGAAAAACCGACATTAAGCGAAGAAGAATTGCAAAATGCAGTTAAACATGTTTCTGAAAAACTCGGACAGGAATTCGCATCAATGGAAGATTTGATTGCATACAGAAAAGAGGCTCGTGACGCCAAAAACTGGGATATTGCAGACAAAATAAGAATTGCGCTTGATGAGGTTAATATTATTCTTAAAGACTCAAAAGAAGGTACAACTTGGGAAGTAAAATAACAGCTTATATACTTGCGGCGGCGTTATTAACTGTACTTCCCGCAAGTGCACAAATCATCCCGCATATTCCCGAAGCTACCTTGCAGGCAGCTCAACAGGCAATCGTGACAGAAAACAAACCGTCATCAGAAGTAGTCAGAGTCGGTATCGGAACAACAAATTTCGGAACATATCAATACAACAATATTACACTTTTCGGAACAGGCGACACACAAATTTACGACAACAAAATGCTTATCGCAAATGTAGGCGCAAACATTAATATAAAAATCACTTATAAAGACGGATTTTTTACAATCACAACCCCCGAGTATTCTGAAAAAGTCACAGGTCCTGTTCAAATCACAAGTAATTACGGACTTCTGGGCGTAACAGGTTTGAAACGCGCAGGAAAACAGGCACTTTATCATGGTGCATTTGAGCTTATTAAAAATAACAATAATACATTCAATCTGGTTAATATGATTGAAGTTGAGGAATACTTAAAAGGCGTAGTACCAAACGAAATGCCTGTAGCATTCGGACTTGAAGCCTTGAAAGCTCAAAGTGTTGCGGCAAGAAACTATGTTCTCTCGCCAAGAACAAAGGCATCACCGAATTATGATGTAGTAGACAGCGTCGCAAGTCAGGTTTATTTCGGTGCAAATACGGAAAAACCTTTATCAAATCAGGCAGTAAAAGAAACCGAAGGCGTTGTAGCAATTTATAACTGGGATTTAATCCTTGCCCAATATTCATCGACAGCAGGCGGATACACTGAAAGCTACTCAAATTCATTTTCGGACCCTGTAACAAAAGCTTTTCCGTCAAACGAAAAACCTTATTTAAAAGCAAAACCCGACATTATCGGTCAAGAACAGCTTAACGATGAAGAAAAAGCTAGCGCTTACTATAAGTCGAAACCGACAGCGTATGACATACGTTCTCCTTATTTTAGGTGGGAACGCGAATGGACAACGGAAGAATTAAAAACCGCGCTTGAAACAACACTTCCTGCGCAATCAGCAACAGGATTTGTTAAACCGGCTTTTAACAAAGGCGCCAAACTTGACGATTTGACAGAAATTAAAGTTCTGCGCCGCGGAGAGTCGGGAAAAATCATTGAAATGGAAATTGTAACCCGTTCTCAAACATACAAAGTGTTTAAAGAACTGGTAATCCGCAGATTATTTACAAAAAATGGCAAAGCATTGCCCTCTGCAAACGTAGTATTTGAAAACAAACAGGACGAAAACGGCAGCCTCGTATCAATTAAAGCTTACGGTGGCGGCTTCGGACACGGTGTCGGTTTAAGCCAGTACGGTGCAGGATTTATGGGCACAGAACTAAAAAAATCTTACGACAAAATTTTACAGCACTATTATACAGATATCACGCTTGCGACAAAACCGATAATTTTATCTACAAATTCGGCTCAAATAAGCGCTGAACAAAGTTTTTACGCACCGCATAAAGAAGCTAAAATTATAATTGATAACAAATTCGGAATAAACAAACTCCTTGTGGACATCAACGGACGCGAACAGATGTTTGAAATGCCAAAAGAAATTTTCGGACACAAAAGATTTGTTGAAATAGATATTTCCAAATATATAAAAGTTGGAAGAAACACTGTTAAATTCAGCTCACCGGATTTAGAGACAAGCGCATTTAACAAGGGATTAAGATTGTATGTGGAATTAATCGGAAAGTGTGAAAATGAGTACATGTGGTAATACAGACAAAACAACATCAGTATTAAAAGCAGCATGGATTATCGCGGTAGTAACAATAGTCAGTAAACTTATAGGATTTGTCCGTGACATAATTATCGCAAACTACTACGGAGCGTCAATGGTTTCAGACGCTTACTATTATGCTTACCAAATCCCGTCATTGTCATTAATCTTGCTCGGCGGAGTGGGTGGTCCATTCCATAGCGCAACTGTTGCAGTGTTTTCAAAATTAATCCCAAATTTCAATGAAAAACCTCAGGAATGTGTTAATAAATTATATTCAACATTTATGACTGCAACGACAATATTTTTTGCAGTTCTGTCAGTAATAATGTTTGTATTTGCAAAGCCTATTATGGGTTTAATTATTTCAAGCGGTTCGGCTGAAATGATTTCGCTTGCGGCAGAGCATTTGAAAATAATGACACCTTTGCTGGTAATTGGGGGAATTGTCGGAATTTACTACGGAATTTTGATAATTTATAAACAGTTTATGCTGCCGAATTTGTCACCAATCATAATGAGCGCGGCAATAATAGGAATTGTAATGGCTGTTCCAAATGACCAAAAAGGTTACGCACTTGCATGGGCAACCACAATAGGTGCAATTTTACAACTCATAATTCAGTATCCGAATGTAAGAAAGCTAGGATTTTTGTGGAAGCCGAATTTCAATTTTGTAAACAATCCGAATTTCAAAGAAATCACCGAACTTTTATTCCCTGCAGTGTTAAGTTCAACTGTCGGACAAATCCATATTTATGTTGATATGTTTTTCACTTCCTCAATCTCAGAGGGTGCATGGACTGCAATCGGTTATGCAAACAGGGTTTTCCAATTTCCTGTAGGGATTTTGGTTACGGCTTTTCTTGTACCTTTATTCCCGATTTTTTCAAGACTTGTGGCTGATAAGGATTTGAACGGAATTAAAACATATTTCAATAAAGGAGTGGGCGTTCTTTTCTTCGTCGGAATTCCTATTATTATCGGGATTTTGACAGTCGGCTATGACGCTGTAAGACTTGTTTTTGAACGCGGGGCATTTGATAAGACAGCAACCTTTATGGTAACAGAAGCATTATGGTTTTTGTCTGTTTCAATTTTGCCTTATGTTTTCAGGGACTCAATCACAAGGGTTTATTATTCGTTTAATGACTCCAAAACGCCTTTCATCGTTGCGTTTTCGTCAATCGTTTTAAAATATTTATTAAACGTAATCTTTATAACCAAAATGGGAATGGGCATAGGCGGAATTACGCTTTCTACTTCGCTTGTAACCCTATTCAATGCAGTAGTTTTAGGGGCATTGATTTATAAAAAAGTAAGAATGGATTACAAAAGTCTTTTTACAAATTTGTTTAAGATGTGCTTCGCAGGCGCGATTACGTTGGCTGTATGCTTTGTCGTTGCATACGGATTTGACAAATTTGTAGAGCTTCCGAAATACGTGTTTGAATTATGTAAAATTTCTACAGTTGCGATTGTTTGCTTTGCGGTTTATACCGCTTTGAATTTGCTTTTCAGAATGGAATACGCAACAGAATTAAAAAACAGGATATTTAAGCATTAAGGAAACATTTTTTTATATTAGTAGAATGTGACCCTATCAAAAATGTGGCATAAATATATGCATGCACACATTCAAGGTCTTCACTATATTTCAGAGCCTGAAACAACAATTCATTAAGGTCAAAAATCTTGTTAATCTCATACTGAATTATTTCTAACTTTTCTTTATCGCTCAAATGCGTCAAATCGTCCATATCTTCGTAGTCAATCATTGTTTTCTCCTTTTAGTTACAATTCAATTACAACAAAATTGTAATTTACTTACAATTGAAAATCAATAAAAATTTGTATATTATTGCAATATAGTTACAATTTAATTACAAGGAAGTTGTATGAGCACAGAGAAAAAAAGATTTGTATTACTTGTTGACCACGATATTTACGAAAAATTCAAAAAATTAGCAGAAGAACAAAATCGCACAGCAGGTAATCTTGGAACAAAATTAGTCAACGACTACGTAAAAGAACATTCAAAATAAGGGAAGCCCTGAAAAACCTCCGACGTCACAACATATAGTGATAGATATGGGCGGAAAGGAGGTAAGATGAACCTAAGAGCAATTAAAAAAGCTCTACTAATCATAGAGCTTTTAATCAAATTGATTTTAGCAGTAATCAATTAAGGGGTGATACAGTTGGTTAAGCTTAAGCGGAGCTTAGCCAACTCCCTTATTTTTATTATAACGCATTTTCAAAAAATTTCAAGAGGTATTATGAACAAAGATGAAGTAAAAAAAGTTTTGGAAAACGACGGCGTAATAGCCTTTGTTACAGACACTGTCTGGGGTTTGGGCTGTCTGCCGACATCCGAAAAAGCCGTTAAAAAAATTTACGAAATAAAAAAACGCGAGGCGCAAAAACCTCTTATTTTGATGTCAAATGAAACTTATCACCTTTTGGAATATGTAAAACCAATTCCTGAAATCGGATGTCGTTTGATAAAAAAACACTTCCCCGGAGCCTTGACTATCGTTACAGAAAAGAGCGAAAAAACACCTTATTACATAACTTCAAACATGGAAACCGTCGGAATTCGAGTTCCCGACAATGAGATATTTAAACAAATCTGTGAAGCCGCGGAAGGTCACGTTCTTGCAACAACGAGTGCAAACCTATCTCATCAACCGTCTGCAAAAACTTACGAGCAGGCACTTGAAAACATGCAAGGTCTTGCTGACTTGATAATCCATGATTACGGTCACTCCTGCAAAGGCTTGGAATCAACAGTAGCAGGCGTAATGGGCAATGAGTTGAGAATTTTCAGACAGGGCGCTGTAAAGCTAGATTAAATCTGCAGCTCTGTATGAACTTCTTACCAACGGTCCGATTTGATGATGTTTTATGCCGATTTTGTCAGCTAATGCTTTCAATTGTTCGTATTCATCGGGAGTATAGTATTTCGAAACTTCCAAATGTTCTTTAGAAGGCTGAATATACTGACCGATTGTCACAATATCACATCCGACATTTTTTAAGTCAAAAAGTGTTTCTTCAATTTGTTCAAAGGTTTCGCCCAAACCAATCATTAAACCTGATTTTGTCAAAATATCGCTGTTATCTTTCACGTATTTCAAAACCTCAAGCGATGTATCGTAATTTCCCTGCGGACGAGCAGTTTTAAATACATCTCTCACTGTTTCGATATTATGATTAAAAACATCGGGATGAGCTTTTATAATAATATCAAGCGATTTTTCATCACCTTTAAAATCAGGTGTCAAAATTTCGATTTTAACGTCAGGCGACAACTTTTTGATTTCATAAATACAATTTGCAAAATGTTCGGCACCGCCGTCGCACAAATCATCACGCGTAACAGAAGTTATAACAGAATATTTCAGCCCTAAATCCTTAACAGCTTCCGCAACATGTTTAGGTTCTTGTAAATCCAAAGGTTCGGGACGATTGCAAGTAATATTACAGTAACGACAATTTCTTGTACAATTGTTTCCCATAATCAAAAAAGTCGCAGTATTTTTTGTATAACACTCGTTTTTATTCGGGCAGCGTGCGTTTTCGCAAACCGTATTCAAACATTTTGTCTTCAAAATCTTTCTGACCGTACGGGTTTTGTCCGTATCAATAATAGGCCTTTTCAAATAATCAGGTAATCTTCTTTGCATATTTTAAATTATATAGCAAAAATATTGATTTTCATGTTTTGAATAGGTATAATATAAATAAATACAAAAACTTTCGAAAGGATAAATATGAAAAAAAATTTGATTACAATTTTATGCTTATTATGTTTTACAGGATGTGCTTATGCGGAAGTTTATCAGGTTCCGGGTTCTTTGATTGAAACAACAACAGAAACAACCGTAACCGGCGACAAAAAAGTAAGCGACAAAACTCAGGTTAAAAGAAAAAAACTTTTTAGAAGAAAAGATTACAATCCGACAAACACATACTGGAACTTTGGCAGACCTCCGTTCTGGACAGGTACTATTTAATTGTCGGCATAGCAATGCCAACCTACGGCCAGCGCAAAAAACTTACAACCTG
The DNA here is from genome assembly GCA_910588555.1 of Candidatus Gastranaerophilales bacterium. Classification (GTDB taxonomy): domain Bacteria; phylum Cyanobacteriota; class Vampirovibrionia; order Gastranaerophilales; family Gastranaerophilaceae; genus Stercorousia. The sequence continues at coordinate 8,399 of CAJUPC010000023.1, read as the reverse complement.
AAAAGGCTCTCAAAAATACCTTCCGAGTATGTCGGGTGGGCAAAACAAACTTTTTTCAAATCATCAATCGTTATGCTGTTTTGCATAGCGATTGTTATTTGTTGGATTAATGCTGACGCCTCTTTTGAAACAATATGTGCTCCCACAATTTTGCCGTTTTGAGAAAGAATTTTTATAAACCCTTCCGTGCATTCATCACAATGCGATTTACCGAGTGCTGAAATCAACATATTTGATTTTTGATAAGTTCCTTCTTCTAAATCCTGTTCTCTTTTTCCGACCCATGCAATTTCAGGACAGCCGTAAACAACAGACGGTACCAAATTTTCATCAAATTCAACACCGCTGATTTCTGCAACAGCCTGTTTTATGGCAAAATGCGCAAGTTGGATTTTGCCACACGAGTCACCAATGCACAAGCCATCCGTTTTTAAAGGTTTTCTGCCGACCGCAAGAAGTACCATTTCAGGTTCTATAGTTTCTCCCGAATTCAAAGTTACAACACGATTTTGAATTGTTTCAACGCTTTTTGAAAGATACATTTTAATTTTTTTAGCTTTAAAAATTCTTTCAACACGTTTGGAAACCTCAATATCAGCCAACGGCAAAAGGTGTTCTGCAAGTTCTACAATGCTTACGTCGACACCAAACGCATTAAATATCCTCGCCCATTCAATCCCGATTGCACCCGAACCGATAATAACAATACTTTCAGGCAGAGTTTTAAGGTTCAAAATATCATCAGAACTCAATACAAATTCATGGTCAAACTTCAAATTATCAAAATCACGCGGAGCTGAACCGGTTGCAGTAATAATTTTTTCGCACTCATAAATTTCACCGTTCGCAATAATTTTTTCATCGACAGCGGAAACTTCAGCATTCACAACTGTAACACCTGCGTTTTTCAAAGAAAGTTCCAGTGATTTTCTAAGTTTTTCAACAATTTTATCTTTGCGTTCAACAACTTTTTCATAATCTACTTTTATATCTTCGCACACCAATCCGAGATTTTCGGCACATTTCATCTGTTCAAAAACTTCTGCGGAATGCAATATGGCTTTTGTAGGAATACAGCCTTTATTCAAACATACTCCGCCTATTTTATCTTTTTCAAATAGCACAACAGACAAACCTTTTTGTCTTGCCTGAAATGCTGCCGTATACCCTGCCGGCCCGCCGCCTATTATGCCAATGTCGTATTTCATCTTGTATAAACCCTCGGTAATCTGACTTTTAATCTGCAAGTCAGTTCGTAATTAATCGTACCTAAAATTTTTGCCCACTCATCAATTGAATGGTTTTCGTCAAGCAATGTAATTACATCGCCCAAACTTGCCTCAACGCCTGTTATATCAAACATCATTTGGTCCATTGTAATATTGCCGATTTGCTTTATTTCTTTGCCGTTCAGCATGCCTGAAATTTTGTTTGACAAAGACCTTGGCACACCGTCTGCATAACCCAATGGAACTGTTGCAATTTTTCTTGTGCCGTGAGCCGTAAAAGTATGACCGTAGCTTACGCCCTCACCGTCTTTTGCCTCATGAATATTAACAATTCTGGCTTTCAATGACATAACAGGTTTTAAATCAGGTTTTTCGATTGAACCGTTTTCAGGCAAATCCGGATAAAGTCCGTAAATACCTATTCCTGCTCTGCGCATATTGGAATTTGGAACATCATAGCACATCGCACCTGCTGTGTTTAAAATATGCAAAGTTAAACCGTCAGTATCTATTTGAGAAATAACTTTATTCCATCTGTCAATTTGAATTTGAGTTTTCTCTCTAATTTCAGCATTTGCAAGGTGTGTAAATACTCCGCCAAAATCCAAATAATCAGCTTTTCTTACTTTTTCAATAAACTCAACCGCCTCGTCAACAGAAATTCCTATTCTGTTCATGCCTGTATCAAGTTTTACGTGAACTTTCGGCTTTTTACCCGTTCTGTCAAAAACCTGTCTGCAAGCTTTTAAATGTTCTTTTGAAAAAATCGAAATTGTTAAATCAGCTTTTACTGCGGTTTCAACAGCCCAAACTGGAACAGCGCCGAGAACAAGGATTTCGCAATTAATTTTTGCCTGCCTTAAATCTACGCCCTCATCAATTGAAGCCACACCGAGCATATCTGCGCCTGACGCCAATAAAGTCGGAGCAAGCATAACAGAGCCATGACCATAAGCGTCAGCTTTTACAACGGCAAGTAATTTTTGATTTTGCGGCGTATGTTTTCTGAGTTCACGCATGTTATGCGAAACATTTTCTATGTTTATTTCAACCCAGCTGTCTCTGTGAATATTTATATTTGTTTGTCTTACGTTTTTCATAACATTTTTAGTATATTACTAAATTTACAACTGCGCAATTTATGTTACAATAAAAATATGATTGAAAGATATTCGCGCGAAGAAATGAAAAAAATTTGGGATTTACAATCCAAATTTCAATACTATTTAGATGTAGAAATTGCCGTTGCAGAAGCTTATGCACAGCTTGGAACTTTTCCGAAAGAAGAAATTTCACAATTAAGACAAAAAGCGAAATTTGATTTAAAACGCATTGACGAAATTGAAGCAGAAGTGCGCCACGATGTAATCGCATTTTTAACCTGCGTTAATGAAAGTTTGGGCGATTTGGCAAAATACATGCATGTCGGAATGACAAGTTCTGACGTTATCGACACGGCTTTTGCACTTCAAATTCAAGACAGCGGGAAACTCATCAAAAAAGATTTGGACAATACAATCCAATCATTAAAAGATTTAGCAAACAAACATAAAAACACGGTTTGTATCGGACGCTCACACGGAATTCATGCGGAAGTTATGACTTTCGGTGTAAAAATTTGCAGCTGGATTGATATTTTAGAACGCCAAAGAGATAACTTTGAACACGCACTCGAACAAATTCGCGTCGGACAAATTTCAGGTCCTGTCGGCACTTACAGTAATATTTCACCGGAAGTTGAAGAAGTTACGTGCGAAAATTTGGGGCTAAAACCTGCTAGAATATCAACACAAATTATCGCAAGAGATTATCACGCATATTTTATGCAGTCATTAGCATTGATTGCAAGTGTAATTGAACAGTTTTCAACAGAAATAAGACATTTGCAAAGAACTGAAGTTTTGGAAGTCGAAGAAGGTTTCGGCAAAAACCAGAAAGGTTCTTCTGCAATGCCGCACAAAAAAAATCCCGTTTTGTCAGAAAATCTCTGCGGTTTAGCCCGTGTTGTGAGAGCAAACTCAATAGTTGCACTTGAAAATATTCCGCTCTGGCACGAAAGAGATATTTCTCACAGTTCAGCCGAGCGCATAATTTTTCCTGACAGCTTGATTTTAGTGGACTTCATGCTTAATCGTTTCAACTCGGTTGTGCAAAATCTTGTTGTACATGAGAAAAATATGCTTAAAAATACCGATAAATTCGGCGGAATAGTTTTCTCGCAAAAAGTTTTATTAAAACTAGTTGAAAAAGGATTAACACGCGAAGATGCATATCACCTTGTACAAAGAAACGCATTAAATGCATTTGAAAATGACGGAGATTTCAAAGCAAATCTTTTGAACGACAGTGAAATTAAACTCACCCATGACGAGATAGAAGAAATCTTCAACAAGTATGAGTTTTTGAAAAATATTGATAAAATTTATTCAAGAGTAATTAAGTAAATTCTTTTCATTTAATATGAACAAAAAATTGTTCTAATCGTTATATTGATAATAATGAAAAAAATGTTATAATAGATTATTATGAAGAGAATATTGCTAATATTAGGATTACTTTTAATAACACAAAATGTTCAGGCTGTGGAACTGCAAAATGTTCAGCTTGAAATGAGGGATTACGACGCAATCGAAGTTCCTGCAGGCACATTTATTCCTGTAATGAATACTCAAGAAATTTCAACGCAATACTGTTCAGAAGGTTACAAAGTAAAATTTTTGGTTACAACAGATTTGTATATGCACGACACTGTTATAATTCCTAAAGATACGGCAATATACGGCTACATAGAAAAAATTAACGACCCTGTTGTTGGAACGCACGCTTCTATGAAAATCAGAGTTTCAAAATTGGTTTATACAGACGGTGTTGAAATCCCGATAAGAGGTTATTTATACACATCTAATAACAATCTTTTTGGCGGCGGAATTTCCGACCCGGTTAAATACAAAAAAATGGCACAGCGTCAGATAAGAGTAAGAGCTACTACAATTCAGGTCAAACCTGTTTATGAAAGAAAAATGGGTGAACATATTACCATACACACAGGCTCTAATGAAATAGTAGTTTTGACGGCTCCTGCCGAAATAACACATACCTTAACAAATTGACTTATAGTGAATTGTAAACTAACATGTGTAGAAAGGAATAACTATGAATAAAAACATCGGATTAATTTTGACAATTATGGTACTAAGCGCAGGATGTGCCTTTTCAGCACAAAATTTTGACTACGCACAAAATAATCCCGCTCCTTTATACCAGCAAAATAATTATAACTTTCCTAACCAAACATTTGGAAATAATACTTTAAAAGGAAGTGTTGTAACTGTTCCGGCAGGACAAAGCATCTCTGCTGTGGTTACAACTCCAATAAGCTCGGCTAATATAATCACAGGACAAACTGTGACTTTAGCATTAGGCTCAGATTTTTATTATAACGGAAATCTTATTGCACCAGCAGGTAGCGCAGTAACAGGCACTGCTATTGAAGTTTCCAAAGCAAAACACGGCAGTATGAACGGCAAACTGCTCGTTAGATTTACTCAAATCGTAACACCTTACGGCATTCAAGTTCCGATTTCTGCGGTAATCAAAACCAATGATAACACAGGCGTACTTGTGGGCGGAACAAAAACCGATGTTGCACTTGATTACGGCAAAGACGTTGCAATAGGCGCAAGTGCAGGAGCTTTAACAGGACTTATAGTATCTCCTCTTGCAGGCGGTAATATAGGAAAGGGTACAGCACTTGCAACGGCAGTAGGCGCAGGCGGCGGACTTGTCAAATCAATTTGGGATAAAGGAAACGATGTTGAAATTCCTGCAAATTCAGCAATTCAACTAATCCTTACCCAGCCAATCACAGTAAATCCCGCAATTTATAATAACAATTATTAGTAAATCGGGTAATAATTTTATTTTTGTTTTAAAATAGAATTATTAAGAATCAGACATTGGGGAAAAAAGATGTCCTTATTAGGAAAATACACAGATAACTTTATAGAAGATGAAGAGCAAAATTCAAGCTATACAGCTCCTGCCGTTTTAAAAGATGATGAAGAATTGACACTGAAAAAATCTATCATTATTTCGGCAATTCTTCACCCTGCAGTTGTTGCAGCAAGCTGGCTTATAGTATTTATTCTTGCTTTAATGGGTATTAAATTTGCACTTTTTGACAAACCTGCACCGAAAATGAACGATATTGAATTCGTACTTGTTGATAAAGAAGACACTCCTATCAACAAAAAAACTCCTTATCGTGCAGATATAAATTCACGTGCAGGCGGTCATCATGACCCGAAAAGAAAAGTTTCTATGCCGTCACCTGCGGCAGGTGCACCAAAACAGGCTTCACAGCCCTCAAAACAACCTGCAGCAAAACCTGCGGCACCTAAACAAAACCCGATAAAAAAAGCTATTCAACAAGCAACTCATCAGGCACCTTCACCAAAACAACAGCCTGCACAACAGCAAGCAGCTCAAGGACCTAAAAAACCACAGCAGGCAAAACCTGCACCACCAACAGCACGTCCGTCATTAAAACCGCCGACAACACCCAGACCGACGGCAAAACCGTCATCGGCGTTTAATGTACCCGTACCAAAAGGCGGAACAGGAACAGGCAGATACACAACAGGCCCTATAAGCGGTTCCGGTTCAGCTGCAAAAGGCGGCGCAGGCGGAGGCTCAGCTTCATCAGGAAGCGGAGCACGCACAGCAGGCCCTTCACTTGCTCCTACAGGCGGTTCTGGCACTAAACTTGCTAAAGGCGGAGGCGGCGGAACAGGAGGCGTCGGAAACCCGGGTCCCGGAAATCCTAACGGCAGACCAGGTATTGACGCAATCAGAGAACCTGATTTTGGCCCATATATGAGAGAATTGCAAAGACGTATAAAAATGAACTGGGATCCCCCGAAAGGTGATGAAAGTAAACGCGTAGTCTTACTGTTTAAGATTGCAAAAGACGGCAGATTATTATCCTGTCAGGTTTACAAATCATCAGGTCTGCCAAACGCCGACAAAGCGGCAATTAATGCAGTACAGGCAACAGCACCTTTCAGACCGCTTCCCGCAGAATACAAAAATTCAAGTATAGATATTCATTTTACATTTGACTATAATGTATTTGGAGCGTCAGGATACTAAAATTTATAAAACAAAAAAAGAAAAGAGGAATAAATTATGAACTTATTATTACAATCAATCGCAATGGACTGGCCTGTATTACTACCGATTTTGGTATGTTCAATCCTTGTAGTTGCTGTTGTTATCAACAGATACTCATTCTACAAGAAAAACAAAAGAGATGTTGTTCTTTTCATCCCCAGATTACAAAAAGAACTTGTTAAAAACAATCTCGACGGCGCACAGAATTTGGCTATCCAATGCGGCGGCGTAATCGGTGAAGTTACCGAAGAAGCAGTAAGAATTTTTTCTGAACAAAAAAACGGATTTTCACGTTCTTTTGACATCGCGGCTTCATTAGCATCAAGAAAACTTGAAAGCCACTTGACAATTCTCGGTACAATCGGCGGTGTTGCACCATTCTTAGGTTTGTTTGGAACAGTTGTAAGAATTCTTTTCACATTCCAGGATTTGGCCGCTCAAGGCAACCAATCAGCAGCCGTTGCATCAGGTATTGCGTCAGCATTGATTGCAACCGCATTTGGTTTGGGCGTAGCGATTGTTGCAGTAATATTCTACAACTCATTCCAATCAATCGTAAAACGCTACGAAGATGACTTCCAGTTAATCAAATTGTTGTTCTTAAGTTTTGTGGACTCAAACGACGAATCAACAACACCGAGCAACGCAAATATATCATTATAGAAAGGAAATTACGTCAGCCTAAATAAAGCCGCATAATTATGTAGTATAATAAAAGGCGTATTTTAGGCAGTCGTAAGCTACGTTAAAAAATGGGAATGAAAACTAACAAGGGCAAAGACGCTCTTTTCACAGAAATTAATATAACACCGTTGACAGATATCTTTCTGGTACTGCTAATCATTATGATGGTTGTCGCTCCGACTTTCCAATCACATGACAGCTCAATTGCAATGCCTGAAATAAACAGCGGGATTGCAATTGAACAAAAAAATGCAACCGTTTCTGTTACAAAAGACGGAACAATGTATTTAAACGGTACCGAAGTTTCGGAAGACAAACTGGCAGAAGAGCTTACTGCGCTTAAAGAACAGCTTGAAAAGCCTGAACTTGTTGTTAAAGCCGATGAAAAAGTTAAGAGTGCGAAAATCATGGAAATTATGAACGCAGCACAGGATGCAGAATACAAAAAACTTATTGTAGCAGGCGAACCTTTGAGTAAAAAAGAACAAAAAGAACTGAAAGATAAAGCTGCAGGCTAAGAGGTATAAATGAGCAGAAATCGCGATACATTCAATGAAATAAATATCACACCTTTAACAGATATCTTTCTGGTACTGTTAATCATTATGATGGTAATAGCACCCATGCTTGACCAGCAGGGTTTGAATTTGACCGTTCCCGAAAATGTTGCGGAAGAACAGGTTAAAAATAAAGAAACAAAAATTATGACAATAATGGTTGATGCAGGTGATAAATATTACTTTGACGGTAATGAAATTCCTGCCGACAAGCTTGAAGCGCATATAAAATCGCAGGCAAAAGATTTTCCTGACGGGCTTTTGATTAAAACCGACTCAGACTCTTCACACGGCGCCATGGTAAAAGTTATGGACAGCGCAAGAAATTCAGGAATAACAAGTATTTCTGTTGACGAAATTTAGATATTCCACGACGGATTTTCGCCATCAGCAACTTCAAAAAACTTTTTCATTTTATCAGCGACAGACTCATCAGTTTTTTGCGGAAATATTGTATTAGGCTTTGTCATATCGACATTCGCCATTGCATCAAGCTTGTTCACACTCTTTTTAAAACTGTTAAAATCATAAATTTTCATAATAAATACTCTCTTCATATATAAAAAAACATTTTTTGCTGTGGAAATTCAGCTAATGAATTTTTATTTACAAAAATCAACAAAAGATATTACACTTGACAAAAACTTCACACCAATATCTGTAAAATTTATCCAAAACTTGCAGACTTGACAAAAAACAAATTATAGTAAATAATGAGTAAATAGAAAAACGGAGGTATTTATATGTCAAGATTTAA
>CAJUPC010000022.1 GCA_910588555.1 Candidatus Gastranaerophilales bacterium | reverse complement strand
TTTTAACACAGTTTTTAAAATTTATAAATATAATAGTAAATAAGTTTTTACTATGCAATTTAAATTTGTTTCCTTTCCCTTTTTTATTAGACTGACATTTAGTTGGTCTTTTTTATTTTTTCAACATTGTGCGGCTGGCATTGATATCTTCTATACATTTATACAATTTGTACAACCGCCTACTAATAGATTTTAACGATATCAACGGTATTTATTCGTTAATTTTCAGCCATATAAAGTCTTGCAAAGAAGCAGGCTACGTGTTGAATAGAATCCACTCTAACCCACTGTCTTGTAGCTTTAAAACGTATAGAATTTTTAGAGCGTTCAGGGTTTTTATGCGAGTAATTATTTTCTTCTGAATTAAATAAATGGAATTGACACATTGCAACATGTTTGCAGGCATTCAAATATTTTTCTTCTAATTCTTTATTCCCTAAGAATTTTGCAAGATAATAGGCTGCAACAAGCCCCTCAGAGCGTGCGCCGTCAGGGTAATAATGGTCACCGTGCTCGTAATAATATCCTCCATCATAGTCAATATATGGCGAATCATCACGTGTATAAGTTTTTTGAACCATTGTATCAGCGTCACCGAAAACAAAATTGAAATAGTTTTCTTTTCTGAAATGTTCATCTTTAGCCCATTCTTCAATTGCCTGCATTAACCATGCGTCAGACGGCAATGCTGTGAACAAATCTGCGTATATTTTCGGTCTTTCATCAATAATCCAATCAAGAGCTTTTTCACCTAATCTTTTTGCTTCACTGTTTAAAAACTCGTCATCTTTGAAATTATTAACAAATAGACCTACACCGAGCAACGCCTCACCGGGGTAATAGAAAGAAAACATAGCTTTTCTCTCTTCATCATTCATTGTAACAAGCGGCTGGCCTCCTTGATATGCTGGATGAATAAAATATCCTAAAAGTTCACCACTGTCATAAATCCTGCTTAAAATATGACGAACATAGCCTTTAATAAAATCATCATAAGATTTATCACCGGTAATATTGCGATACTGCATCATTGCAACAAGTAAAACACCTGTTCCGCCAAGTTTTCCCTTATCATTATAGTATGCAAAAAGTGCGGTTCCCCATTGAGTGTCATGAGGTTTGGAAATTGTAACACTCCAATCAAGTGCACGTTTTGCATTTTGAATATATTTTTCGTCACCAGTTAACTGATATGCGCGTAAAAGAGCTATTATACCGCCGCAATGCCTTAAATCATTATAATAAAGATTATCAATAGGACGATTAGGATGTTCATGGTCATTATATGTATCATCCATACATTCATAATAATACAAAAATCTGCCGTCATCATACATATTCTTAATCAGCCATTCTGCAGAGTTTATGACCTGATTATATAAAACATCATAACTGAATTCGGTAAATCTTACGTTTCCTCTGTAAAGTGCTATACACTTATCTTTGTATGTTACAAATGCTCTGCTTCTGAAAAGATAGTATTCATATTCGGTTGAAGCTGCTAGAATTTTGACTCTTTCACTGATTTTATTAGTTAATTTAGCAATCGGAGTCTTTTTAACAAGTGTACGCAAAACCGAGCCTAAAACAATATGACTATAAGAAATAGCATCAGTCGGCATATAATAATATGAAACACCTTCTCTGCGGAGTTCAAGACCATTAATGCCGATTTCAAATCTGCTGTCTGTAAAATGTTGAGATTTTAAATCTTTTTTATCAACTTTTTTACGCTCTATTGTATATTCAATCATAATTCTGCAAAGATTTTCATCAGCAGGATTAAAATCTGTAAATCTGCTGCTTTGACGAATTTTTTCAACATCACGATTTAATGTATCAACAAATTCCGATCGTTTGCAGCCCCAGCGTAAAAATTTATTACCTGCCTGAAAAAGAGTTACATAGACAAGAGTTTCATTGCCTTTAAACTCTAAAATACCGGTCAAATCAATATCTTTAATATTTACTTTTTGACCTGTAACAATAGCATTTCTGACGCGTTTCAAGACTTCATTCATCGGTGAAAAATCTTGACTGTAATACTCTCTTTCCTTATCATTTTGCTCTTTAAAATCTAACATAATAAAAAAATAATAACATTAATTTTTCAAAATGGCAAACGTAAAGATTTATTTAACATTTTGACATGTTCGAAAAGATAGTGTTCAATTAATATAAGACTTTATATAACATGGAAAAAAAATGTACATTAAGCAACTTGAAATAGATAACTTTAAATCATTCGCAAATAAATCAGAAATCCCCTTATTAAAAGGTTTTACTACGGTTTCAGGGCCAAACGGTTCAGGCAAAAGTAACATTATTGACAGTGTACTTTTTGCACTCGGGCTTGCAAATGCAAGCGAATTGCGTGCCGAAAACCTTTCACACTTTATTTCTACATACACCAAAAGAAATGAAGCGTTTGTAAAAGTTACATTTGGGGATACCGAAAACGGCGATGATTTAACTATCGGACGCAAAATCCGCAAAACTTCTCAAGGTTATGCAAGTACATATTATATAAACGACAGCGTGACAACTTTGACTAATGTTCATGCTCTATTGGAAAAATACAACGTAACTCCAAACAGCTATAATGTCATGATGCAGGGCGATGTTATGGGGATTACAAACTGTTCGCCCAAAAACCGCCGTAAAATTATTGACGAAATTGCTGGTATTGCAGACTTTGACAGAAGAATTGACCAGGCAACTAATGAATTAACAACTGTTGAACAGCGTGTTGAACGCTCAACCTTTATTTTGAATGAAGTCGACAAGCGTTTGGAAGAATTGAAAGAAGAACGCGAAGTTGCGTTGAAATATCAAAAATTGCGTGAAGAAAAAACCGGGTTGGAAAGCCAGATTAACAAAGTACGCTTCTTTGACATTAAAAGAAATCTTGAAAAAGCTCACGAAAATATCTTAGAATTTACCAAAAAGAAAAAAGAGGAAGAGGTAAAAAATAAAGACTTAGACGAGCGTTTGAACCTTATAAAACAAAAATACCAAGAGATTTCAGAACTCGTAAAAGAAAAGGGCGAAGCGCAGCAGATTGAATTAAAAAAACAGGAAGAAGCCTTAAAAGGTGAAATTGACCGTAAAAATAATGCTTCAAACTATGCAGACAAACAAATCCATGACGGCTTGCGCTCAATTGAAAATGCAAAAAACGGGATTGAAGGGTTTAAGAAAAAAATTGAAGACTTTAAACTAAAAATTAAGCTTAAAGATGACGAAATTGCTGTAATAAAAGAAAACACCAAGACGCGTGAAGCTGAATTGAAGAAAATTCTTGAAGATATGACAGGCTTGAATGCTACAGCAGACCAGCATATCGAAAAACGCAACCGTTTGAGAAAACAGCTTGAAGATTTAAAAGATGAAGAAACAAAACTTATTCAAACAAAACTCCCATTAGAAAATGAGTTAAAAAATCTACAAAAAGATTTTGAAGAAGCAAAAACAAAACTTGCAGAACTCAATGAAATGAAAGCAAATTTTGCGTCAAATCAGGATTTGAAAAAAACTCTTGTAGAACAACTGCAAAAAGAAATGGATGATTTTAAAACCATCCAACAAAATTCGCTCCATGAACTTGATACAACAAAAAATGAAATTAACGATTTGAATTACAATATTCAAATGGCATACAGAAAAATTTCTACAATGGAAGCTAAAAAGCAAGCCGCAGAAGACGCAAACTTCGGACGTGCAATTGATACTATTATGAGCGCAAAATTGCGCGGTGTTCATGCACCTCTTGCACAATTGGGAACCGTTGATAAAGAGTATTCGGTTGCCATGGAAGTTGCATTTGGTGGTCGTATGGCTCACGTTGTTGTGGATGATGAGCATGTTGCATCAGTTGCAATTGAACTTTTAAAATCATCAAATGCAGGACGTGCAACATTTATTCCGTTAAACAAAATAAAAAAAGCTCCGACCAAATTGCAGTTACCTAAAGACAAAGGTGTAATTGATTTTGCAATTAACCTTGTTGATTTTGACGATGAATATATCGACGCATTTTTCTACGCGGTAGGCGACACAATTGTTGTTGAAGATATTGAATGTGCTAAAAAACTTATTGGTAAATACAGAATGGTAACGCTTTCAGGCGAACTGTTAGAAAAATCAGGTTCAATGACAGGCGGTACAAGATTAAGAACAGGTTTAAGCTTTAGCCAGAATGATGATGACGAGTTGAACAAATTTAAAGACCGTTTAAAAGAAATGGAGCAAAAACTCGGCTCATTAGAAAACAAGAAAAAATCACTTGAAGACAAACTTGAAGATGTCAGAGGCAAGTATTCTGACGCTATGAGCGAGTTTTCAAAATCTAAAGTCGAACTTGATAACATGAACAGAAATTATGAAAACAGCGAAAATATCTTGAAAGATAAAGCTGATTTCATTGCTTCTGCTGAGCCAAAAATCGCAGATTTAAACAAAAAGTTAGACAAACTGGAAGAGAAAAACGTAAAAATTTATGATGATATGGCAGTTTGTCAGGAACAAATTGAAGAAGTAGAAAAACTTATCAACGACAAGGATTTGAAAGATTTAAAAGAAAAGACAGAAGGCGTTGAAAGTGAAATTAAGCGTTTACAGGCAAAATTAATGACTGCTGATAACGACAAGAACGAACTCAACCGCCAAATTTCTTTCCATGAAAACTTAATTGAAACAAAACAGGAAGAAATTACAGGCATTGAACACAACAATGTAAAACTTGAAGAAGACAAAACACGTTACAAAAATGACATTGTCGAATTAAACAAAAAAATGGAAGAACTTCATGAACAAATTGTTCAAATTGAAGAAAAACTTGGCAAGTTGTTGAAAGAACGCGACGATATCAATGCGGAACTTATTGAACTTGAAAAGCAAAAACATATAAGAGTTTCTGATATTGAAAGAATAGCAGAACAAATTGAATCATTCAAAGCACGCAGACGCGAACTTGAACCGCAATTGGAAACAGCCACAAAAGAACTTACAGACGCAGGTGTTGAGATTAATAAACTTGAACCGATTGAAATTTCGATTGAAGAAATTACATCAAAAATTCAACGTCTTGAAAAACGTATGCAAGAACTTGGCGATGTTAATATGAAAGCACTGACTGCTTATGATGAAGTTCTTTCACGCCAAACATCAATCAAAGAGCAGATTGAAACACTTTCCAAAGAACGAAAAGAGATTATGGAAAGAATGCAGGGTTACGAACAGTTGAAAAAAGAAACATTTATGAAAACTTACAACAACATAAATGAAAACTTTAAAGAAGTATTCCACCAACTGTCAGAAGGCGAAGGCGAACTTAAACTTGAATGTCCTGAAGACCCGTTATCAGGCGGTATGACAATTGAGGCACAGCCAAGAGATAAGAAACTTCAAAGGCTTGAAAGTATGTCAGGCGGTGAAAAATCATTGACAGCCCTTGCATTTGTGTTTGCAATTCAGCGTTATATGCCGTCACCTTTCTATGCATTCGATGAAGTTGACGCAAGTTTGGACACAATGAACGTGGAACGTATCGCCCAAATGGTGCAGAACCAGTCAAAAGATACGCAATTTATAGTAGTTAGTCACAGGCGTCCTATGATAGAATCAGCTAACAGGACTTTAGGTGTTACTCAAAAAGAAAAAGGTATCACTAAAGTTACGGGCATTAAACTAAGGGACGAAGAATAGGATATGAGTACAGCATTAAATTACAACTTAGATTTACCTGATTTGGGACTGTCAAAAGACGGCAAGCCCAAAAGTGAAGGCATTGGGATTTTAGTCGAAATGGCAAAATCCGGCAAGATTGACCCGTGGAATATTGACATTGTCGATGTTACGGACAAATATCTTGCGCACATGGTTCAAATGAAATCGCAAAATCTCAGAGTAACCGGCAGAACATTCCTTTTTGCAGCAGTTCTATTGAAATTAAAATCAAATGTTCTTGAGGGAATTGATGTTATGCAGTTTGAAACTCAAGATGATGAGCCGCAATTTGATGATGACGGATTTATTGTTGATTATCCGGAAGACGATTATGTCCCTACAAACAACGTAATTTCAATTGACGAAGTTTTGCAAAGACGTACAAGTGTAAGACTAAACCACAATCGTGTCGTAACATTGAAAGACTTAATCCGTCAGTTGGAATTCTATGAAAAATTAGAACAAAAACAGTCTTTGAAAAGTGCACATGAACGTGCAAAACGCAGAGTTCAATCATATTCAAGACTTACACCTGATGACATCGTAAATCTTGCGCACGAAGAATATATAGAAACCTGTGTTGTAAAATTAAAAGAAAATTTGTCGCAAATTTTTGAACAAAACGATAAAATAGAATTAAACGAATTAACGCTTCTCGGTATGGACAAAATCAGCGCGTATATTGCGCTTTTATTCCTTACTGCGGAAAGCGATTATGAATTAAAACAGGATGAATTTTATTCTGATTTGTATGTAGTAAAAGGCGGTGAAGCAGAGCTAAGCAGCCAAGAAAGTGCAGGCAGACATGGATAATCTTAAGTCTAGGATTGAGGCCGTTTTGTTTATTACGGCAAGAGCGGTTTCGTTAGATGAAATTGCGACTATACTTGATGAAGAGTCCGAAAAAATTGAGGAAGCCATTCTTGAATTAATTATGGATTATGCTTCACGTGACGGTGCGTTGGAAATTGACGATGAAAACGGCTATATAATTCAAGTAAAAGAAGAACACATGGATTTAGTCGAACTTCTATGCCCTGTTGATTTGAAACCTGCAACACTTAGAACACTTTCTGTTATTGCGTTAAAAGAGCCTTTGAGACAAACTGCATTGATAGAACTTCGGGGCTCAACAGCTTATGACCATATTAAAGAGCTTGTTGAAAAAGGATTAATCTCAAAAACACGCGACAAAAACGGAAGAAGTTTTAACCTCAAAACAACTCCGAAATTTAAAGAATATTTTAAACTCAAAGGCGATACGCGCTCTTTAGCAAAAATTTTAGAAATTGACAAAGGCGTAAAGGACAATGCACAAGGATAGAGCCTTAACCGTTATCATTTGCACTGCTGCAATAATTTTTGCAATAGTCTTTAAGACCGCACCTGTTATTTATTATAAGCAGGGTAAAAACTGTCTGCAAAAACAAGATTATATAAATGCATATAGAAAATTAAAAAAAGCTTATTTACTTAATAACAAAAACAAAGACTATAAATATTATTATGTACAGGCATTAACAAAACTTTCTCCCACACTTACCGTACAAAAGGAAGTATTTCATATTACAGAAAAAAGAGAGAATGACAGTGCAGAACAGCTTGCGTCCGATAAAATTTCCGAATGGCGAAGCAACATAACTTACAATATCGGCGACAATTACATTGAACAAGCTTCTTCCGATAAAGGGATTATACGATGGGATAAAAAAAGTTTTCCGCTAAAAGTCTTAATTGAAGAAAGCGATAATGTTCCGTCTTATTACGGTGCACAAATACGTACGGCATTACAGCAGTGGCAATTAACCGAAAATTTTATAAAATTTAAGGTTGCCGCAAAAGAAAAAGACGCAGACATAATAATTAAACTTGCCCCGACTCCCTCGAATGTTTGCGACGGAGATGTATGCAGATATATCGCAGGTTATACGGTTCCCAAGATTAAAGGCTCCATTTTAAAACAAATGGTTATAATACTTTATACGACAGACCCGCAGGGAAATTTCTTCTCTGATAAAGAAATATACAATACAGCTCTGCATGAAATCGGACACTCCTTAGGTATCATGGGTCACAGTTACAGCTCTGCTGATTTGATGTACATGGGCGGAAAATTTTACACACCGAATAAAACATCATTCCTTTATCTTTCTGCAAAAGACATAAACACAATAAAACTTTTGTACAAACTTATTCCCGATATAACAAACATATCTAAAGAAAAATTTGATACAAAAGGACTAATATATGCTCCAATAGTTCTCGGAAATTCAGAACAGATTAGTATAAGGAAATTAAAAGAAGCGCAAAATTATGTCAAGAATGCACCTGAAATTGCTGGCGGATATATTGATTTAGGTATAGCATATTCAGAACTGGGCAAAAAAAGAGATGCAGCAAAATCTTTCCACAAAGCACTTGAACTTTCAAGAACAGACAATGATAAATATATAGCATATTTTAATCTTGCAGTAATTTATTTTGAGAACAAAAGCTACGACAAGGCAGGCGAATACGCACGCATGGCACAAAACATATCAAATTCAGAAGAAATAAAAGAACTTATAATGAATATAAATCATCAGTTAAATAAGACTTAACAAAAACTTCACAAAGACTTTTAAAATCTGTTTGTTCGGGTTATATTTAATTGGTTGAGTAAATGGGAGACACAGAAGATGTATAACGTAGCAATTATCGGAGCAGGACCAGCAGGCATTTTTGCGGCTTTGGAAATTACTAAATTAAAACCCGATTGGAAAGTTGTTTTAATCGAAAAAGGACAGCGAATTGAAAAACGTAAATGTTTGCTTCGCGAAGGCTACGAAAAATGTCCGACTTGCAAAAAATGCGGACTTCTATGCGGCTGGGGCGGTGCAGGAGCATTCTCAGACGGTAAATTAACACTTACTCCCGATGTGGGCGGTCACCTTGTTGATTATATGGACAGAGGAAAAGTTGACGATTTAATCGCTTATTCCGACCAGTTATATCTTGATTTCGGAGCTACAGATGAAGTTTTCGGAACAGATATGAATATATTTAGAGAACTTGAAAGACAAGCTTCACTTGCCGAATTAAAACTTGTTCATTCTCCTGTCAGACATTTAGGAACAGAAAGAAGCTTGCATGTATTGAAAAATATGCAAGATTATCTTGATGAAAGAATTACAATCATCAATGATGTTGCGGTAAAATCACTAATTGTTGAATGTGAACAGGTTAAAGGTCTGGTTCTTGATAACGGCGAAACAATTTGTGCAGAATACACAATTATTGCTCCGGGAAGAGAAGGAGCTGATTGGCTCACACAAGAATTTGCAAAAAATAAAATCGGTATGGTAAATAACGCAGTTGATGTTGGGGTTCGTGTAGAACTTCCTGCACCTGTATTTGAACCGTTGACCGACAAATTATATGAATCAAAATTAATTTACCACTCACCAACATTCGGAGATGAAGTCAGAACATTCTGTATGAACCCCAATGGCGAAGTTGTTCAAGAAAATTACAACGGAATTTCTACGGTAAACGGTCACAGCTATGCTGAAAAAACAACTAATAACACAAACTTTGCATTGTTAGTAAGCGAAAAATTTACAGAACCGTTCAAAGAACCTATCCAATACGGTCAGCACATTGCAAGATTAGCAAATATGTTAGGCGGCGGAATTCTTGTTCAACGCTTCGGCGACTTGCTTGACGGCAGACGTTCAACTCCTGACAGAATTAAAGCAAGCATAATTAAACCTACATTGACTTGCGCAACTCCTGGAGATTTGAGCCTTGTAATTCCTTACAGACAGATGACAAGTATTATTGAAATGCTTCATGCACTTGACAAAGTTTGTCCGGGTACTGCCTCAAGATACACTCTTCTTTACGGTATTGAGGTTAAATTCTATTCTGCCAGAGTTAAATTAACCGACAAACTTGAAACAGAAGGTGTTAAAAACTTATTCGCAATAGGCGATGGTGCAGGTGTTACAAGAGGCTTAATTCAAGCGTCTGCCTCAGGTGTTCACGCTGCCAGAACCATCTGCGAAAGAGGTTAATTTTACTTTTTTCATAAAGGATTGCAAAAATACTGACAGCAGAATTAACGTCATTCCGATATAGAATGCCGCATTCAATTGTTGTGCTTCTCCAAGAAAAATAACTGCGAAAAGAATGCCATAGACCGGTTCTAAATTACCAGTCAAACTTGCGGTGAATGCCGAAACTGATTTTAAAGCGTCGATATAGAATAAATAAAGTAAAATTGTACAGAAAAATGCAAGAACTATAAGCCATAGCCATTCAATCCCTGAAGGAAGAATTGTTTGCACAGGATTAAATTGCAGATATAATGGTAAAAATGCCGTTATAAAAACAGTTCCGCCCAACAGTTCATAAAAAAGCATACACCTTGAAGATTTTCCAACTTCAACTTTTTTATTGAACAACGTATAAACTGCAAACAACGCCGCAGAAATTACCCCGAGAATTATACCAACTCTGTAACTTGTGTCGAAATTAAAAATTAACCATATTCCAAATACAGCAATCAAGCTATAAAATAATTCAATAAAAGAAAACTTAGTTTTCTGAATAATTGGTTCAAAGAGTACCGTAAAAAATCCGACAAGAGAATAACAAACAACTCCGACAGATACATTAGAATATTTTATACTACCAAAAAAGAACACTAAATGTACTGTCAGTAAAATTCCGAGTCCGATAATTTTCCATATTTCTTTAAAATTTTCGACAGGCTTTTTTTTCATAAAAACAAGCATTAAAGAAAAAATCAAAAACGCAAATGCCATTCTGTAAAAAACAATCAAACCTTCATTTAAAGAAACAAGTTTGGCAAACATTCCCGTAAATCCTGAAAGCAAAACTGAAATATGCAATTTTAAATAATCATACTTTCGCATACTCATATTTTGGCTTACATTACAATTTATGTCAAATCTTTATAAAGTTGTAAATATTCTTTTGTGCTTTTCTTCCAAGAAAAATCAGCATCCATTGCAGATTTTCTCATTGCATTAAAAGTATATTTATCTTTATAAACATCGATAGAACAACGAATTGCATCAAGCATGCTCCAGCCGTCATATCCCCAGAACTTAAATCCTGTAGAATCAGCAAGAGGATAACCTACAACAGTATCTTCCAAACCGCCAGTTGCTCTGACTACAGGCAATGTACCGTAACGCATTGCAATTAGCTGGCTTAATCCGCACGGTTCAAATTTTGACGGCATTAAATAAAAATCGCTTCCCGCATAAATCAAGTTCGCAAGTTCTGCGCAATAACCTATATATGCACGAATATTAGATGAATTGTTTGAAAGCCAGATTAAAAGATTTTCATAATCCTTGTCACCGCTTCCCAAGAAAATAAAATCAGCGTCAAGATTTTTCAATTCACCCTCTACCTGCCTGATTAAATCAATACCCTTTTGCCCGACAAGTCTTGAAACCATAGCATACAAAGGTCTTTCAGGATTATATTTAAGTCCGAACTTTTCACAAAGAGCTTTTTTATTTTCTTCTTTATTTTTTATTGATTTAACATCGTAATTTTTGACAATAAGTTTGTCTTTTTTCGGATTAAATACATCATAATCAATTCCGTTTAAAATTCCGACAACTTTGTGCTGGTTCATTCTCAAGGTATAGTCCATCCCCTCTCCGAATTCACCTGTCAAAATTTCTCTGGAATAATTCGGTGAAACTGCAATAACTTTATCAGAATAATTAATCGCACCTTTCATCCAGTTTACTTTGCCGTAATGTTCAACGCCGAATTCATTATAAACAATATCTTTGCGCATATTTGCAAAATCAAGAACATCTTCAAACCAAACACCCTGATAAGCAAGGTTATGAATTTCAAAAACTGTTTTAGTGTTTTTCCAAAATTCATCATATCTGTAGTTGCTGTGAAGATATACAGGAATCATTGCAGTATGCCAGTCATTTGCATGAATAACATCAGCTCTAAAATTCAACAATTTTGCATATTCCATTGTGGCAAGCGAAAATGCAAT
The DNA here is from genome assembly GCA_910588555.1 of Candidatus Gastranaerophilales bacterium. Classification (GTDB taxonomy): domain Bacteria; phylum Cyanobacteriota; class Vampirovibrionia; order Gastranaerophilales; family Gastranaerophilaceae; genus Stercorousia. The sequence continues at coordinate 22,481 of CAJUPC010000022.1, read as the reverse complement.
ATATCTTTCGTGTTCATATTTCGGGTCAAGCCATTTCGGATAAACATCTTTAAAGCATGAAAAATACCAATCGTTATGAACAAAAAATACATTTATGTTTGTATCGGGTAATTTGCACATAAACAATCTGAATTTATGTCCCATACCACCGAAAGTAAGCCACATTTCAGAATTTTCAAGTTCTTTTATGCCGTATTTATTAACATCTATAAGTCCGTGCAAAGGAGTAAAAATAGCTATTTCAGCATTTTTTTCCAGATATTTAGGTAAACTACCTACAACATCAGCTAAGCCGCCCGCCTTTGAAAAAGGTGCAACCTCAGCCGCAGCAAATAAAACTTTCATTATTCACCCTCACTTTCAGACTCACTCGCGACAGAAACCTCTTCTGCAGAAATTTCTTCCTCTTCTACTGCAATGTAATTATTAGCGTCAATATCAAAGTTGAAATTCAAACCGTATTTAGCAGCAATATATTTTGCATGATTAATACAAATTTCAGCTTTGTCATACTGTTGTTTAAACATCATAACTTTAAACATACTGTACTTAAACAGCATTAACAAGTATTCTGTTGACGTATTTGATTTCTCAAGCTGAATTAAAGAATTATTTACTATTCCGAATGCAACATTGTATTTGTGCTGCTTTAAGTGCAATTCACCCATTACATACCACGCTGCATAAAGAAGCGTTGTCATACCGTTCTGATTAGCTGATTTAATAATATTAAATAGAATTGCCTCGGATTTTTGATAATTACCAAGCTGTACATACGCATAAGCAATCAACAAATCTGCAAAGAATTCAACAACAAAAAGTCCGTTATATTTAGCAATACTCTTTGCTCTGTGAATTATTGCGGCAAAATGTTCATAATCTCCGTCAAAATTTGAAAACGCAGTAACAATGTTATAAATTGCGCCGCCAAAACGGTCGTTTTCTGATATTTCATCGGAATTAACATTAACAGGTCTGCCAAAGACCAAATCTTCCAATGATTTAAACAAATCAAATGACTGCGGTATAAAACTAATTTCATTACGCAAAATCTGCAAATATTGTTCAACGCTTCCGTTCAATACAAATACACTTGCAAGTGCAACATACGCTGCAGAATCAAGCACAAGTGCATTAAAAGCTTCTTCTGTGAAATAATCGGGTTTTAAAAATTTAATTGTTTCATTGTTGATGACGTTAAACACCTTAAAACCGACATCAACGCAATCAAATAGTGCTCCGATGTTAAACAAAATTTGAATATGCAAAATACTCATCATAAAGAAATAAGTATTAAAGTTCTCATCTGCAGGATTTAAAGATGAGGGAGGAAGTATTGATAATACTTTATGAATTAATTCCAGCGCGTGATTGTAATTTCCCGCCTGAACAGCTCCGTTAATCATCTTGTTACAAAGAACAATAATTTTGTCGTTATCATTTGTCTTTTCAATATAAGATAAAGTTGCTTCCGCAATATTTTGAGTTTTTTCAGGAATATACTGGTACAAATTGTTTGAAATATTTTCATACAACTGCATTTTGTAATTCTCAATTTCTTCGGCTTTTTCTTCATCTTTGTTTTTATCAAGAATTTCTATAATTTTAGCCGCACTGTTTACGTATGAACTGAAATCTCCGAGAGAAAGATTTATTTCCGCAAGTTGCTCCCATTGTTGTCGTTCATTTTCTTCATCGCCCAAAAGGTTATATAAATATGCTTTAACAGGACTCGGCATATCTTCGTTGAATATTTTTTCAAATAATTCTTCTGCAACTTCTTTAAGATAAATCGGGCTGATGGTAGTTAAAAGATTTTTACGTAACAAATTGTAGTTAGGGAAATAGTAACAGTTATTAAACATATACATATAACCCATATCAGATAATTTCTGAATTATTTCATCAACATTTTCATACCCTAAAGTGTCAATAGTACCTCTGTCAACACGCGTTCCGAGAAGCACAATTGATGTCAGAAACTTCATTGCAGGCGCATCATCCTGTAATAGATTTAATCTTCTTGCAATAAGCCTGTCTAAACTTGACGGAATAATAATTGTTTTAGGATTAATCATTTCAACGCTGTCATCATCGGCAGAAAAAACGCCCGATTCACACAGATATTGAATTGCCATATCAATAAACAGACTGCTTCCGCAAGCATATTTTGCAATACGCTGGAAGTAGAAATTATCCAAAATATTTTTAAAATAAACCTTATTATCTTCTATAAGTTTTTCAAAAGACACGGGTTTTAACGACAATTCAGTATAATAATCCTGATTAATCAGGAAGTGACAGTCTTTGTGCAAAGAAAAGTCATTGCTGTAAGTAAGCAAGAAACTCACTTCCAGCTGTTCAAATGCGTCAAATAAATACTGCATAACATCATACGAACTAGCATCAATTTTGTCAAAATCTTCAATGTAAATTAGCGTATTCGGAATTATTTTAAGCAGTGTAAGAAATATATTAAAATAAATATATCTTGTATCTTCTTTGTTTACTGTATCACGTTTTTGGAGAGTAATCAAATCTTTAATCAAGCCGTCAGGGTCTACATTTGAGAACATAGAAAAATCGTTTTCGTAAAACAATTTTTGAGAAACTGTATATTCAAAAATTGCCGAAACCAAATCTCTAAAGAAAGAATACGGAGAATATTTCATCTCATCGTAACAGGTAAGGGTAATAATATTGTTAAATTTACCCGACTCAGCGGCAGAACTTAAAACTTTTAAAGTATAAGGTTTATACAATTCTGCGGTTTTGAGCGCCAAAATACTTTTCGGTTTTGTTTGAAAAGTGTTTAGAATATGGAAAAGCGCGTCAGTACTTTCAGTACGCATAAAACTGCTTCTGATTTCTTCAAAATTTATTGTTTCAATATCATAAATAGCATCGGGATCATGCGGCTTTTCAAGTTTATTAAGTGCAATTCCGTCAAGTTTGTCCTGCTCAACAAGCATGTTTTGAACAAAATTAGGCACTTCAATTCCGCTGTCTTCCTCGTCTTCCGGGATTTCAACAACAACATGTTCTCTCAAATCAACTTCATAGAACATAGTCATTTGACCGTTTACCATAACAGAGTTTAACGGCGAAACCTTATAATCAGCATCCAAAGCGTCTGATACGTTATCATCCGTAAGAATTTGGAATGTATTAAGAATTTTATCTTCCTGATTTTTCAAACCCTGACTTAACAAACTTATATTATAACCTGATTCCAAATCATAAGGGTCAGCCTGAGTGCTGCGTTTTAACAAGAAAATATTACATCTTACTGTTGCATTTTTCTTTTTGGTTAATTTGCAATTCATTGCCGTAATGCGGTTTAAAAGTTCTATAACTGTTTGAACTGCAGTTGAGGCAGAGCCGTTAAATGTATAATCCTTTGTACATCTTATAACATAAGTTTTACCGACAACCTGACGTCTTAAACCAACTGATTTTGTGTAGTCCAAAATAATTTTATCAAGATTGATTTTAAACTTGTTAAATAACTTTGCAGAGCCTAAAAGAGTTTTCATCTCATCCATATTAGGAAAAGTCATAGCAATCATGACAAAATCATCGGTATTTGCTTCATTCAGAATAACACTTCTTTCAGTATCAAATCCGCATTTTTTGCATTTTTTAGTAAATGTTTGATTTATTTTTCCGCAGTTATTACATTTAGAAATAATGACATATCCGCATTTTTTGCAAGTATTCTGTTCATTAACGGACTTACAAACAGGGCAGACAAGTTTAAGCACCTTCTTACAGTTGGGGCAAACCATAGCCTTATCATCAATTTCTAAACCGCATTTTGGACATTCCATAAGAAAATTATACCACTTTTACCAACTCTTTGACAAGTCATTAAAACTCATGCTTAATAATTTGTCTCTAACATTAATTTTATGATAACATGAATAACAGAGGAAAACAATGAGTATAATTGCAGACGACAACGATTTTAAATCAATATCGGAAAAAAAGAAAAATTCTGTTGTAAAAGCTGAAACAATAGAGTTAGACAAAAACTTTGAAAACTGTATCAGACCGAAGTCATTTGATACATATATAGGCCAATCTGCATTAAAAGAAACATTACAAATTTCAATTGAAGCGGCTAAAAAACGCAAACTTCCTCTTGACCACCTTTTATTTTACGGTCCTCCGGGTCTGGGTAAAACAACTCTTGCAGGCGTTATTGCAGAACAAATGGGCGTTGAAATTAAAATAACATCAGCTCCCGCACTTGAACGTCCGAGAGATATTATAGGTATATTAATGTCTTTAAAAGGCGGTGAAATACTATTTATTGACGAAATCCACAGATTGAACAAAGTAGCCGAAGAAATTCTGTATCCCGCAATGGAAGACTTTTTCCTTGATATGACTACGGGAAAAAGCCAAACAGTTAAAACCTTACGCGTTCCTTTGCCCAAATTTACATTGATTGGTGCTACAACAAAAGCAGGCGAACTTTCAGGACCATTACGCGACCGTTTCGGAATAATTCACAGACTTGAATTCTACACCGAAAATGAACTTGCACAGGTAATTAAACGCACAGCAGGAATTTTAAACATAGAAATAACCGAAGAAGGAGCGCACGCTATTGCAAGACGTTCAAGAGGCACACCGCGTATTGCAAACAGACTTGTAAAACGCGTTTCCGATTACGCACTTGTAAAACATGACGGAAAGATTACAGAAGATGTTGCTAACAAATCACTTGATATATTAAAAATAGACGAATACGGACTCGATAATACAGACAGAAGTCTTTTAAAGCTTATTATTGAAAAATACAACGGCGGTCCGGTTGGTATAGAAACAATTGCAGCAGCTATTGGTGAAGATGTCAGAACTATTGAAGATGTGTGCGAACCGTTTTTACTCCAGGCAGGCTTGCTTCAAAGAACCCCCAGAGGAAGAAAAGTTTCTCCCGCTGCATACAAACATCTTAAATATAAAGATTTATACTATAACGAACAACAAAACTTATTTTAAACTTTCAAGCTATATCTGAATTTCAGCCACCATGTATTAAGATATGTTACAAACATAAAACAAAAACCTAAAGTTTTTCCCCTTATCGTCCGATAACATAACCACAAGGAAACAACAAACGAAAGGGAACTCAGTCATGGGTATGGCAGCATCTCAGGCAAGATTTTTAGGTCTTACCGCAAGGAAAAATAACACAGAATATGAAGGCCAGCAGATTAACCAACAAAGAACTGCTTTGTCAAACCAATCTGCTAACTACTACAATCAATTGTTAGGAATGACCGTACCGGTTCCTCCGTCAATTGATGAATATACAAAAACCGTTTTCTCATTTACAGACGGCGCAATCAAAAACTCAATCACTTCTATGATTGCACAACAAAACGGTAATTATACAGTAAGCTACAACTCTAACTGGACAAACGATTTTGCTGTAGTATCAGATACACCTGTTATTTATACAAAAACAGGCAATCAATACAGAGTCGGTGCAGTTGCTCTTAGACAACTAGGTACAAATCCGTCCGCTGATTTTATTAAAAATGACCCGTATTTGAGCACTTTAGACAATTCACAAATTACAAAATTGTTGGAAGAAGAAAACAAATACATCGCTGAACTTAATAAAACATACGGTAACAATACATGGATGGTCAGATATGTTCAAAACACTACTGACGGTTCTTGGACACCTAAATTTACCAAAAAGACTGATTTGGATAAAGCAATTTTCCACGACCAAACAGGTACATCATTGAGTTCAATCAACACATACACTGTAGGTTCAGCTCAAGAAAACAAAGAAATCAAAGGTGTAAACGCTCGTATTGAACAGGATACATCAGGCCGTATCATCAATATCACCCTTAACCCTGATACAGATGAAGCTGTAACTTATGCGGTTACTACAACTACGGTTACTGACCAGGATAAATACAACGACGCTATGAACCAGTATGAATATGATAAATACCAATATGATCAATACATTCAAGAAATCAACTCTAAAATTGAAATTGTTCAAGCAGAAGATAAAAACCTTGAATTGAGATTAAAACAATTGGATACGGAACATAATGCAATTCAAACAGAAATGGATGCTGTGGAAAAAGTAATTCAAAAGAATACTGAATCTTCATTCAAAACATTCGGCTAATAGATGCATAGATAATAAGGTGCATAAACACTAAAAACTATGTTCTGTGCATCTCATTATCTATACATCTATAGAATGAATTTTAAAATTTGTTTCCTTTCCCTTTTTTCCCTGACTAACTTACAAGTTGGTCATTTTTTTTTGCATTTTTGGCATATTCTTCTAAAAATCTTAAAATATTGACCACATAATAAAAAAGTGTCATAATTATTCTATGTTTAAATATTATGGGAAATATACACCTTATTTATTTTTATTACCTGCATTAATTGTGCTTGTAATATTCTTTTTCATCCCTTTTTTTCAAACATTTTTGTTAAGCTTTTCCGATTATTCAAACAACATTTACGCGCCCGCATTTGTTGGAATTGATAATTATATAAAACTTTTTCATAACCCTGTTTTTTATAAAGTCTTAGGCAACACATTCATATACTTGTTTGCAGCCGTCCCGATACTCGTTATATTTCCGCTGTTTCTGGCTGTTTTAATCAATCAGAAAATAAGAGGAGTAACATTATACAAAATTCTTATTTATATCCCTGTTGTTGTATCAATTGTAGTTGCCTCGATTGCTTTCAAATGGCTTTATGCAGATCAGGGAATTTTAAACTATATTGTGACAAGTTTAGGTTTCCGTTCAATCGGCTGGCTTACAGACCCTAAATATGCCCTTTATTCTGTCATAATCGTTACAATTTGGAAGGGTATCGGATATTATATGATAATTTATCTTGCAGCATTAATGAGTGTACCGCAAGAACTCTATGAAGCCTGCGATATCGACGGAGCAAATTTTTTAACAAAACATTTGACCGTAACAATCCCGCATATTATGCCGACTATTGCACTTGTAACCACAATAAGCGCGATTTCTGCCATGAAAGTTTTTGCGGAAATTTATGTAATGACAAAAGGCGGTCCGCTGAATTCAAGCAAAACAATTGTTTATTACATATATGAAAGAGCGTTTGAAAACCTCGATTTGGGCTTTGCCTCTGCAATGGCAGTTGTTTTACTTGTAATCGTAATGATATTTTCACTCATAAACATCTTATGCTTTGAAAGGAAAAAATATAATATATGAAATTGAAAAATTTTTGGATACATTTAATATTAATTTCCGTTTCATTACTGTCAATCTTTCCTTTTATATGGCTGATTTCAACATCGTTAAAAGGGAATGCTGAAAATATATTTGCTTATCCTCCTCAGCTTATCCCGTCGGACTTTACTTTTGCAAACTATGTAGGCGTATGGAAAAAGGTAAATTTCCTTGGATATTTTTTAAACAGCATGATTGCAGCTGTCGCAACAGTTGTATTAAACCTTATACTATCATCAATGGCAGGATACCCTCTGGCACGAATGGAATTTAAAGGCAAAAAAACTGCATTTTTCGCAATTCTTGCAACAATAATGATACCATTTCAGGCAATAATGCTGCCCGTTTACCTTATAACATTAAAGCTTCATCTTGTTGACAGTGTAAATAATTTTGCGGGATATGTCGGGCTTATAATGCCGTTTGCCGTGAGTGCTTTCGGAATATTTTTAATGCGTCAGGCCTTTTTAACAATTCCGAAGGAAATGGAAGAAGCCGCGATTGTCGACGGCTGCAGCGTGTTTCAATTATTCTGGAAAGTTCTTATGCCAATGGTAAAACCGTCGCTGGCAGTGCTTGCAATATTTACATTTATCGGTTCTTGGGGAGAATTTTTGTGGCCTAGCATTGTTTTGACAAAAGAAGCCATGTACACACTCCCTGTTGGTGTAAATAACTTACAAGGAATGTTCAGTTCTAACTGGAGATTTATCGCGGCAGGTTCGTTTCTTTCGATAATCCCGATACTTATTTTCTTTTTATCAATGCAAAGATATTTTATATCCGGCGAAAACGAAGGCGCAGTAAAGGGTTAATTAACCCGTTTTTCAATTTTTCTAGCCTTACTCAAAATCGGGCACATGGACGTTATAACGAACATCTTCAAATTCCTCGGTACTTTCTTCAACATCTTCTTTTAAAAGCTTTTTAGCTCCACAGACTTTGAAGTTTCTCATAATAGCTTTGTCCAAATCGTCCGACATAACCATTTTTCCGTTTACATAAGTAATTTTAGAATTATCAGCCGGTTCATCAGAAATTTTATCAATAAGTCCATTGTCGCGCTGTACAAGGATAGTCCTTGAAACATCATTCATTACATCAAAAATATAACGCTGTCTTGCTGATACACCTGTTGGAGAATTTGCAACCAGTGTTGTAGCTTTTTCAAGTTCGTCCAGCGACTCTTTGTAATATTTTAGATGTCTTAAAAGCACTGCAAGATTGTAATGTGCCTCATAATTCATCGGGGCAAGTTCGATTGCCTTACAGTAGTCTAATCCTGCGTCTTTATAATTACCGAGCAAATGTTGTGTTAAAGCCAAATTGTATCTTGCGTCATAATCCTTTTTTAAAATTTTACACGCATCTTTATATGCTTCTAGAGCCTTAACAAGATACTGATGTCTGTATCTGTAATCTTCATCAAGATAAACTGACTTCTGTTTATAAGCAACACCTTTGTTATAATATGCAAGTCCTTTGTTCAGTTTATAACTTCTTCTGTTGCTGTATACAAACGGAATTGATAAAAGATGTCTTTTTGTTTTTATAATCTCATCATATTGATTAATTGCACCGTCAAAATCACCGAGCTTTCCTGCCGACACAATACCATAATTCATTCTTGCAATAATCATTTTGGGATTAAGCTCAAAAGCCTTTTCGTAAGAATCAACTGCAGAAAAATAATCTTCATAAACAACGTAAATATTTCCCAGATTATACCAGGCTCCGTAGTGTTCGGGGTATAAAGTTACGGCTCTGTTGTAATAAGAAATAGCTTTATTAAGTTTTAAAGCTCTATAAGCTTTATCGCCTTTATAAACGTAATAAACACCCATAATTTTATCAATCTGCTTTCGGTAAAAATCAGGGTACAAATAAACAGATGCGCCGATTGCACCTATTAATAATAAAGTAAATAAACCCGATAAAAACTTTTTCAAATACCTTACCTCACAACCATATTACACATTTTTTTAACAAAGTGCAATACATTATTGTAACGAAATTGTAACATAAAATTTACTAAAAAAGCAATTTACACGAAGAAAAAGTTTTTATATAAGTAAGGTAGGTTAGAAAATTAAATTTCGGAGGTTAGGTTATGGACAGCTGGTTAAATCCTGCGGCAATGTACGGAATGTATCCAAATTCGTACTACAATCAAGTCGCAATGAACGATTTGACGAATATGAATTTGTCTTATCCGACAGGAATGGCTATGGACCCGATGATGAGTATGAACGGAAGTTTATTCGGTTCACAGATGGGTATGATGAATCCATACATGCCGGCATTCTGCGGCGGCGGAAACTACGAAAACTATTATAAAAATTATGAAGAATATCAAAACTTTATGATTGACAGCCAGCTTCGCCAACAGCAAAGAATGAGAAATGCTGATTTGAAATTAAATTCTCCGCAAGAAGGCATTCAAAAACAGGCAGAACTGCTTCATGAAAAAATCCTTCAAAACGAACAGGAACAAATTCAAATTGCATACAACAGCTTCATAAACAGCGTCAAAGGTATGTATGGTGATGCGACAAAAGAACAAATTGATAATCGCGCAGAAACTTTGTATAAACAATTAACAGGCTCTACAATTTATGATGATATACGCAAAAATTCAAATGGTTCATTCACTCAAGGCTTCTTGCAAACTGTAACATTAGGCTTAGCTGATAAGAAAACTGCAGAAGAAAACATCTCTCAACTAACAGGCTTACCTGTAGGCAGAGGAGAACAGACTAAGAAAACCGTAGGTAATATTCTTGGTGGTGCAACCCTTGGCGGTACAGTATTCTTAGCAACCGGGCCATTAATGAAAGCTTTAAAAATAACATCAAAAAGCAAAACTTTCTGGGGAATGATTGCTGGTGCACTAGTAGGTATCGGAGCAACATTCGCAACTTCAAAATCTTAAAAGTGTAATAAATGTAGTGTGAAATATGAGGCTGATAATTCAGCCTCTTTTTATTATAAATACTACTTGCCCCCTAAGTTTGAAAATGCTATAATCTTAATTATGAAGAACAAACAGGTAAGCTTAACTACACAGAACCGCTTAATTATTTCAGGATTACTTTTAAGTACAATTTTAATCGTCGCTATCGCGGTTTTTGCAATATTTAATATACAGAAAAAATTAAACGAGGGTTATCAAAACTTCGGACAGATTGTATCAAGGGCACTTGCTATTGAATGTACTGAACTTGCATCCAACCTGCCTAAAAATGAAGTCTTTCAAACTCTAAAATCTCATGCCGATACAATAGTTTCTACGCATACCGACATTGTATTCATTGAATTCCGGGACTCTGAAGGAAAATTAATATACAAATCGGAAACAATTTCACATATTCATCCGAAAAGTCCGAATATTATCGTTAACTCCCCTATGATAACCGACAAAAATATAAACGCAGGCTCGGTAACAGTGGGGCTGTCAGGAAGTATAATCAGCGAAATTTCCTCAACAACAAGAGCTTCTCTTTTATTTGTATTTACGGTTGCCTGGGTTGTATTTGCTTTCGTAATTCTTATTAACACATACCTTATTACAAGAGAATTGAGAATTCTTCATGACGGCGTTCAAAAAATTACAGGCGGGGAATTCGGTTTTGAGATAAAAGACAAAGACGTAAGCTCGGAAGTTAAAGAACTTTTTAATTCGTTCAATAATATGTCTAACAAACTCCATATATATGAAGAACAAAACATTGAACAATTAACCCTTGAACGCAATAAATTAGAAGCAGTATTAATGAGTATAGCAAACGGCGTTGTTGTATGTGATAACAACGATAATGTCGTGCTTATTAACAACCATGCGCATAAACTTCTTGAACTTGAAGAAAATCAAATGCTTGATACAAAAATTCAAAACTATATTGACACAGAGGGAAATTATTGCTTTAAAGATAAAATCGAAGAATTTAAAGACACACCGCTTGATATTATGGAGAAAAAACCTCTCGAATTTAACATTCAGGTTGATAAACGTGTCATAAAATCCGTAATTTCTCCTATGTTTACACGCAATAAAGATTATGTCGGATATATTATTGTCCTTATTGATATGACAAAAGAAGCTGAAATGGATGCAATGCGTTCTACATTTATTTCAAATGTTTCTCACGAACTAAGAACACCTGTAACTGTTTTAAGAAGTTATATTGATACTTTGTATAATTACGGTGATGAATTTGACATTGATACTCAAAAAGAATTCATAGGCACACTAAATCAGGAAATTATAAGACTCAACGGAATGGTAAATGACATCCTTGACTTTTCAAGAATGGAAGCAAATGCACAAATGGAAAAATCTTTAAACAGCATTTATGAAGTCGTTGATAACTGTGTAAGCCATGTTGACGCGCTCACAAAAGAACGAAATTTAAGTATATCAGTTGACAAAGAAGAAAATATTCCTGAATTTTTGTTTAATTATGCAAATATAGAAAGAGCTTTGACAAACCTTTTATCCAATGCGATTAAATATTCACCCGACAACGGAAATATCAAAGTTGCACTTAAACATACAGGAGAAGAAGCTGAGATTACCGTAACAGATGAGGGCTGTGGTATTTCTTTAGAACATCAGAAAAAGATTTTTGACAGATTTTATAGAGTAGAAAATAATGTTCATACTATCAAAGGAACAGGTATCGGACTTCACCTTGTAAAAACAACTGTTGAAAAATACCATAGCGGAAAAGTTTATGTTAAATCAGAATTAGGAAAAGGTGCCACATTCGGAATTATTCTGCCATTATCAACAGAAACCGAGGAAGTTTATGGATAAACAAAAATTAATACAACTTTGTTTATTTAATGACGATACTATTGAAACATACCCGTTTAAAGAAGAAAGATACAGTAAAACCGTTGTAATGCGCCATAAAAAAAGCAAAAAATGGTTTGCACTTATTTTTTATTTAGAAGATAAGTTGTACATAAATCTTAAATGCAATCCTGCAGACGCAGCTATACTGAAAGATGAATATCCGTTTATCACACCTGCTTGGCATATGAACAAAAAACACTGGATAAAAGTTGACGTAGAAAAAGCAACAAAAGATTTGCTTGACGCTTTAATAAGAACCAGTTTTGATTTGACATAATCCTAGAACTGAAGAAACGGATAAATTTTAACTTTATTCAATTACATTTATTTACATGTAATGGATTTTTTACATTATTTCTAATAAAATAGTGTTGGAAGGGATATATTATGGAATTTATTTTAGATATATTATATATTTACATTGCGATTTATTCGCTTTATTTTTTAGCACTTGCTGTCAGAAATCTAAACGACAGACCGTTTAAAATAGAAAAAAGATATGCACAGTTCGCTGAAAAAGGTAATCTTGCCGTTGTTATCTATGCAAGAAATAACAAAGCAACGCTTGAAAATCTGATATCAGAATTAAAAATGCAGGACTATCCTATAGACAATTTTAGAGTTTTTGTAATACTTGACAATTGTGCTGACGGCTCAGAACAGCTCTTTGCAAATGAAGCATTTGTTAATGTCATTAATATTAAAGATGTTGGAACTGTCGGTAAAGATCAGGCTGTTTCAATGCTCATTGAAAGACTTTCAAAGGATGAAACAATTGACGCTTACGTATTTATGGACGCAGACAGAAGTATAGCCGGCAATTTCTTAACTTCCGTTAATTCCGCATTAGTAAATCACAGTACTCTTTCTGGTGAAACACTTATGCTTACGGATAATTTTGGACCTGTTGACAAAATTAAAGCCGCTTATCAAAAATATCACATGAATTTTATGAGAAAAGCTCGTTCGCTGTTCGGACTTGCTGCAAGCGCTGATTCAGGTGTTTTTGTTATTAAAAAAAGTATTGTTGATGAAATCGGTTGTGTTGATTTTAAAGATATCAACAGCGAATTGAAATACAGTATGCTTTTATCAAAAATCAAATGTCCGTGCACATATAACCCGAATATCCAAACATACGTTGATACAATAAATTATGAATTCAGAAAACCGAGATTATCTGCAAGACTTAATTTATTCAAAAACTGCTTTAAAGAATTAAAAACAAAAAATTTCACATTTGTTGAACACACATTTTCACTTTTAAATCCGAATATTTGGATGATTTTATTAGTCTATGCGGCAGTAATGAAACATGCATACAGATATTATTTCTTTGTTGATTTCAAAATCGTTCTTTTCACTTTCCTTATTCTGCTTGCAGGATTTGGCATAAGCTTGATAAATTCTAAATTAAGATTTAAAGAAATTGTTCTTTTATGTTTGTACCCGATTTATTCGCTCTGCCATATCATAAAAAACCTCCCGCCTGTAAGAATTGTAAGAAATAAAATTGCCAACAGAGAAGAACTACCCGCAGACACCGAAAAACTTGAAGTTGAAGCTTTTGTTATGAACAATGCAGGACGCGAATTGCCTTGTAAACTTGAATTTATTTCAGAAGCAGGTCTGGCAAAAATCAAATTCATGTACAAATCAAGAAAATTCGTTACAGGCAGACATTTGCGAATGATTGACGCATTGCAGGAATTAAGACAAAAACTTGCTGATTATAATTTTATCTTAAAACTTTGCAGCTGCTGTAAATATTTCACATCAAATATTGACGGTTCAACAAATATGTTAAAAGGATTTTGTAACAGCGATTATCCGAGTCCGTCAATAAAAGAACCGAAGGCAACTTTGATTTGGAATTCATGTACAGATTTTGAACCTGTAGAAATGACAAATATTATTGATGAGGATGAATTAGAGACTGAGGTATAATCTCATTCAACATATAAAACGAACCGCAAACAATTTTTATACAATTCTGGGGCAATTCATCCAAAGATTTGAAAGTATTTGACTCAAATTCACAAGACTCCTGTAACTCCTCAACAGTGCAGGAGTTTTGATTATTGAAATGATAAAAATAAATTTCATCACCTTTAGCAAAAAGGATTTGCATCATTTTTTTGTAATCTTTATTGTTGAGACAGCCGAATACAAAACATCTTTTCTTATCTGGATAATAAAAATCAAGACTTTCACGCAACGCCATTGCACCGTTTGGATTATGCGAAGCGTCAATAATCAAATCTTCTCTGCACAATTGAAAACGGCACGGATGACTGATTTTTGAGATAGAGTCTTGAATGACATCTTCCGATATTTGAGGAAATAAATATCTTACAGCCGCAAGCGCAAGAGATAAATTTTCCTGCTGGCATGTTCCTTTTAAAGAAAGATTTGAAGTATCCTCAAAAGGTGTAACAAGCGAAAACAAAGAATTGCACTCATCAGCCTTATCCTTAATTTCCTCATAGCCCTCTGATGTAAAAACAGGACAATTCGGTTTTATAATTCCTGCTTTTTCAAAAGCAATTTTTGATTTTGTATTGCCTAGCCTTTCCGTGTGGTCCAAATCAATATGAGTAATTATTGAACACAGATTTGATTTAATAACATTTGTAGCGTCAAAACGTCCGCCGAGTCCTGTTTCTAAAATGACAACATCAACATCGTTATCAGCAAAGTATTTAAACATAACTGCTGTTAAAACTTCAAATTCTGTCAAATGGATTTTATTTTTGTCGGCGATGTCGCAAATTTCAAAAACATATTTTGCAAAATCATTTTTAGAAATATCATTTCCATTAATTTTAATTCTTTCCGTATATTCAAAAATATGCGGACTTGTATATAAACCAGTTTTCATGCCGGCATTTTGAAGCACACCTGCAATTATGGCGCAAACAGAGCCTTTACCGTTGGTTCCCGCTAAGTGAATACATTTCAGTTTATCCTGAGGATTGTTTAAAAGCTCAAGAAGCGCTGAAATACGTTCAAGCCCGAGATTTATATAAAATTTTCCTTGAGATGTTAAAAGCTCAACTGCTTTTTTATAATTATTTTCCATTTGCAATTTCTTTCAGCTGTTCGGCAATTTTTTCAGCACCGTCAAATTTTGCAAGTTCAAGAGTATTTTTCTGGAGTTCTTCAAGCTTGGTATTATTGTGAACAAGATATGATATTGTATCAAACAACAATTTTGAATTTATATCATTATCCTCCAAATAAATACCTGCATTTTTTTCAACCATAAATTTTGCATTTTTGCGTTGGTGGTCAGCCGCGGCATGCGGATAAGGAACAAAAACAGGTGCAATTGAAGAAGCACAAATTTCTGAAATACTCAACGAGCCCGAACGCGATACCGCAATGTCCGAAGCTTTCAAAACAGTAACCATATCATCAAAATAAGGCTTTATAATTAGGTTTCTGTCTGCCTCATATTCTGGATAAACTTTTAATAACTGCTCAACAACAAGCTGAAAATTCTTTTTACCTGTTTGAAAAATTATTTGCAAATCCAAATCCAAAGAAAGACGTTTCAAACATTCAACAGCAGCGTCATTTATGGAACGCGCGCCCTGAGAACCTCCCATAATACAAAGAGTAGTTTTATTTTTTAATCCCAAAATTTCACGCGCCTGCTCTTTAGATAATGTTTTAAATTCGGAACGGATAGGATTTCCGTTTACTACACAATGAGAATTTTTTAAAGCTTTACAAGCACATTCAAATGCTGTCGAAATACATTTTGCATGCGGTGCCAGTTTTCTTGTAACAAGACCGGGTTGAGCATCACAATCATGCATCATATAAGGAATTTTCATAATATTACAAGCAATCAATGCAGGTGCCGAAACATAGCCGCCTGTACCAAATACCGCATTAGGTTTGTATTTAAGAATATAAACACAGCATTTTATTACTGCTATACCTAATTGAAATACCCATTTAAGAAGTCCAAAACCGATTTTTCTCGGCATTCCGTGAACATTAACCCCTAAAAACTTAAAGCCTTTTTGTTTTACTATATCAAATTCCAAATTTTCGGGGTTTCCAACATAAAATATTTCGTCATTATTTTGTAAAATATCAGCTACTGCTACTGCGGGATAAATATGGCCGCCGGTACCGCCGCCTGTTATAAAAAATCTTGCCATTAATATCTGTTCCTTATTTTTTTTATTCTTTTCTTAGAAATATTCAATAAAATTCCTACCATAATTAAAGACACAATCAAAGACGAACCGCCATAACTTATAAACGGCAGAGGTACGCCTGTAGTAGGCAGGAATGAACTTGCTACACTCATATTCATAAAGGCCTGAAATACGATAGAAAAAGTTATTCCGACCGCCAGAAGTTTTCCATACATATCAGGACATCTTGCGGCTATAACAAACCCTCTTTGCATAAATGTAAAGAACAAACCGATTACAAGCACACAGCCGACAAAGCCCAATTCCTCAGCTATTACTGCAAAAATAAAGTCAGTATGACATTCGGGTAAGTATGAAAGTTTTTGAATAGAACCGCCGTAACCGACACCGCTAAAACCGCCTGAAGCAAAGGCTATCAGCGACTGAATAATATTATAACCGGCACCTAACGGGTCACTTTCGGGATGACGCCACGTTTTTATACGCTGCAATTGATAAGGTTTAATAATAGTAGTAAGCCCTATAACAAGCGCAGTAACCAATGCTCCGCAGCAGCTTAAAAACAACTTCATTGACCCGCCTGCTGCCATAAACATAACAACTGTTGTCATACCGAGCAAAATTACCATTGACAGGTTAGGCTGAATAAAAATTAATCCTGCCATTGCTATAATCGGGAAAAACGCCCAAACCCACTTATTCTGGTCAAAAAGATTAGCATCTTTTCTAAACGCATTAGCCAGCAAAAGCACAACTGCAGGCTTCGCAAACTCTGACGGCTGCAATTGAAAACCTGCAATATTAATCCATCTTTTTGCCCCGTTTACAGTAACTCCTAAAGGCGTAAAATCAACTAAAAACAACGCAACAAGAATTGAAGCCATAATAATAACATTCCAATTTGCGAGTTTTTTATAATCATAATTCATAAAAAACTTTAAGCCGAAAAATCCGACAACAAAACAGATTAGTTGTTTTATCAAAAACTGAGCAGGGTTTCCGCCCTCATCAAGACACTTTGGCGCAGTAGCTGAAAATATTGCAAGAAATCCTATTATAACAAGAAAAGCAACAACAATTAAAAGCGTTTTATCTGGTGAAGATATAATAACACTTTGAATATCATTTCTGTTTACCTGCGGTTCACGCCTGATTGATCTTTGATAGGACATAATCCTTAAAAACCCTTCCTCTTTCTTCATATCCTGTGAACATATCAAAGCTTGCACAAGCTGGCGAAAGTAAAACTACATCGGGATTTAATTCGCAAGATTTATCAATCGCGCTTTGCATTGTTTCTTCTCTAATTATATTATGAAAGCCGTTTTTCTTCAAATTTTCATCAAATCTGTCAGCAGCTTCACCAATCAAAATAACAGTTTTTATATGTTCATTTATTGCTTCGCAAAACTCTTTCAAATCGGTATTTTTATCACGACCGCCTGCAATTAATGCTACGTCGCAGTTATTAAATGAATTTATTGCAACAAGACTTGCTTCGGGATTAGTCGCTTTTGAATCGTTATAAAATACGGTTTTTCCAATTTGCGCAAACTTTTCCAATCTGTGTTCGGGAACTTTAAACGACATAATTGCATCTTTAATATGCTCATTTGAAATTCCTTCCAATTTTGCAACAATAATTGCGCACATAACATTTTGGTAATTGTGATTACCGATTAAAGGACAATCATCAAGCGTTATAATTTTTTCTTCTTTACCGTTACGTTTGTAAAAAATCGTACCATTTTTTATATACGAACAATTCTCGCCGATTTCGTCGTCAAAGAAAAATACAGTTCCTCCGCATTCTTTTGCAAGCTCTAAAAGCTTTTCATCTTTTGCATTTAATACTGCAAACGGTGCCGCCTGAGGTTCTTTAAAAATTCTTGCTTTAGAATTAAAATAATTTTCTTCGCCCTTATGCCAGTCAATATGGTCAGGGGTTAAATTGGTAAATACTGCAATTTGAGGCGTAAATGCAGGGCAGTATTCCAATTGGAAAGAACTGCATTCGCACACAAAATAGTCAATTTTTTCATTCAACAAATCGCATGGTGGAACACCATAGTTTCCGCATGGTTCAGCCTTATATTCACTCGATAAAATATGAGCAGTCAAAGCTGTGGTTGTTGTTTTACCGTTAGTACCCGTAATTGCGATAAACGGTTTTGAAGTTTGTGAAAAAGCAAGCTCTACTTCTGAAATAACTTTGATATTTTCAGCTTTCAAACGAGTCATAATCTCACTGTGCGGAGGTATCCCCGGGCTGGTAACAGCAATATATGAATTTTTTATAAACTCATCACTGTGCCCGCCAAATTCCACCTTTATATCCGTAAGTTGCGAAAGTTTTTCATCATCCTCAGGCTTTTTTTCACGAGCCTCGGTTATATAAACGTCAGCACCTGCAGCATTTAAATATTTAGCAGCAGAAATTCCGCTTTTTGAAAAACCTAATACGAGAACTTTTCTATCAAACCATTTTTTCATCATAAAATTCCCTTAAAATACAATAAGACTGCAATACCCGACAAAATTGCCGAAACAAGCGCGAACACGGTAACAATTTTCTTTTCGCTCCAATTACAAAGTTCAAAATGGTGATGAATAGGAGACATTTTGAAAACTCTTTTACCGGTTGTTTTAAAGCTTGCAACTTGAATTATAACGGATAGGGTTTCCATAACAAACACGCCGGCAATCAAAACCAGCAAAATTTCAAACTTGCCGAGTACCGCAACAGTTCCCAACAAACCTCCAATAGCTAATGAACCTGTATCGCCCATAAAAACTTCGGCTTTCGGTTTATTAAATTTCAAAAAGCCGGCAAGAGCACCTGCAACAGCGGCGGAAATAATAGCCGCCTCAGGAGAACCCGAGAATAAAGAAATTACCGCACAAGCTATAAACGCAAAAATACCTGTAGAGGCTGCAAGTCCGTCTAATCCGTCAGTTAAATTATAAGCGTTAGAGGCTCCTGTAATTACAAAAACAGCAAATAAAGGATATAACCAACCTAAATGCAAAATATAATGTCCAACAGCAACATCACCGGCATTAGTTTTTGTCATCATCATGAACAAAATCGGAAGCATTGCAATAGCAATTTGTCTTAACAATTTGCCGCGTGCCGTAAGCCCGTCATTGCCTTTACCTTTAATTTTTATATAATCATCCTGAAAACCTGCAAATGTATAAAATAACAGTGTCAAAAGAATAATAAAAGCTTGTGTCGTAAGCCTTTGAGCCATTGCCAGCGTAATTATCGAACCCAGAATAATTGCAACAATTATAAACACACCGCCTGTTGTAGGAGTTCCCTGCTTTTGCGCATGAGCTTCTGGGGCGCAGTCTTTAACATACTGTCCTATCATTTTTTTTCTTAAAAAATCAATATACGGAACACCGAATAACAAACATAGTATCATTCCCAGCAAAAATGCCGCCATCAACATTATCATTTTTTTGCCCTCTTAATTTTCTTTTAAATTTTCAATTATCTGTTCAAACTTCATAGCTCTGGAAGCTTTCAAAAATATTGTACTACCCGCATTCAGATTATCAAGAATGTAACGAGATGTTTCAATATTGTTGTTAAAATGCTTTACGTTCAAACCGTATTTCTCAAGTTCCTCACCGATATAACGCGCCAAATCACCGACAGTTACAAATAAACCATGTTTAAATTTATTGCCAAGATATCTTCCGACTTGCCTGTGAAATTCCTGCTCGTTTTCACCAAGTTCACCCATGCTGCCGAGAATAACAACAGGATTTGGATAAAGCTCCAAAAATGTAGAAACAGAAGCTTTCATAGACTCGGGATTTGCATTGTAGCTGTCATTTATAATATTAAACCCTTTGACTGTTTCGCATTCCCAGCGTTTTTCAATAGGTTTATATTTTAAAAGACCTCGTTTTATTTCCTCATAATCCATGCCGAGTTTATATCCTGCCTCAATTGCAGAAAGGCTGTTTTCAATATTATAATCGCCTTCAACATTAAGCTCATATTCATGGTCTTTATATATAAATTTAGAATACCCGCTTCGTTTCTCTAAAATTTCTACATCATTAATTGAATAAAATATTTTTTCTTCGTTAAAATTTGCGAATTTTCTCAATCTTTCACAATCATGTGCAATAAGAGTTTCTTTCAAAGCTGATGTAATCTCACATTTAGCTCTTGCAATATTATCCAAACTACCCAAACGTCCAATATGCGCAGAGCCTGCATTTGTGATAATTGCAATATCAGGCTGGGCATATTTTGTAATAAGTTCTATTTCACCAAGCCCGCGCATGCCCATTTCAACAATCAAAACTTCGGTATTTTCCGGCATTGATAGAACTGTCTGGCAAAAACCGATTTCATTATTGTGATTAGAAAAAGTTTTATGAGTTTTAAACTTTTCAGAAACAACAGAATAAATCATTTCTTTTGTAGTGGTTTTACCTGAACTTCCCGTAACCCCGATGACTTTAGGATTATATTTACGTCGTGCAAAGTTTGCAAGTTTTAAATAAGCAGTCAAAGTATCATCAACTTTAACGGCATTGACACATGGTTTTTCTTGTGTATAAAAACAGCCTGCTGCACCTGCTTCAAGCGCTTTTCCACAGAATTCTTCTCCGTCAAAATTCGCCCCTTTTAAAGGCAGATATAAATCGCCTTTTTTTATTGTTCTTGTATCAGTGGAGATTTCAAATTCTCCGTCAAAATTAACATTTGCGCATAAAACGCTTTCTATCTCATCAGCTCTAAATCTCATAAGTTAATTTTACCGCAAACAAAACACAGGGCACAAATCGTTAATAAATGTTAATAGTACTTGACAGAAGGGTTTTAGCAGTGAATAATAGATGATGTATAAGTGGTAACTCGTTGATAAACATTTTTGCCCCGCTAGTGCGCTGCAAAAATTACGAAACCCCAAAATGAAAGGAAAAGAAAATGTTCGCAATTGTAGAAACAGGCGGAAAACAATATCAGGTTGAAGAAGGAAGATACCTTGATGTTGAATTATTAGAAGGCGAAAAAGACGCTAAAGTTGTATTTGACAAAGTTGTCATGATTGTAAACGGTAAAAAATCTAAAGTAGGTCAACCATACGTTGCTGGTGCATCTGCAGAAGGTACAATCGTAAAACATGACAAATCTAAAAAAGTAATTGTATACAAACAAAGACCTAAAAAAGGATACAGAAAAAAACAAGGTCACAGACAAGGCTTTACAAGAGTAATGATTTCTAAAATCAGAACATCTGCTCAGAAAAAAGCTGAAACAGCAGAAACTGCTGAAGCATAAATCGTTCCGCATTGCGGAGTTAAGTACGTAAAAAACCACAGGAGAAATAAATTATGGCACATAAGAAGGGTATGGGATCCACCCGTAACGGCCGCGACTCAGAAGCGAAGCGATTAGGCGTTAAAAAATTCGGCGGCGAAATCGTTAAAGCCGGTAATATTCTTGTCCGCCAACGCGGAACAAAAGTTCACCCCGGTAACAACGTAGGTATCGGTTCTGATGATACATTATACGCATTGATTGACGGTCAAGTTAAATTTGAACCGCACAGACGCGACAGAAAACAAGTAAGCGTTTACGCTGTATAGTGCTAAACTAGATTAATTAAAAAAACGAGTCTTTTATTATAAGACTCGTTTTTTGTTGCAATTTGTAACAATAATAACTAAATTATTAAAGTTGTCCATTAGTCATACCGATAAATAATTTGTAATCAGAAAACTTATGGAGAATTTATAATATGTTAAAAAAGATTGTAACACCTTCGTGTAATGTATGCGACAGTGTGGAATTTATATTAAGAGGAGCGAGAAAACGCCGTCATATGGCGTTAGCGTCAGCAAAAATGATTAATGCCGACGCAGGTATAGAAGCGCGATTGCGCGCAGTTAAATAAGTGAGAGCTTTATGATTAATTAAAAAGACTGGTAAAAACCAGTCTTTATTTTTTGTAAGGCTTGACAAAACACGAAAAATAGTAAATAATGAGTAAATAGAAAGACGGAGGTATTTATATGTCAAGATTTAAGCATAGTGCTGTGATTGCCCCCCCCCCGACAATATCGGTTTAAAATTTTTTAGGGCATTTACTTTAGCAGAAGTTCTTGTGACTTTAGGTATTATTGGTGTAGTAGCGGCACTTACTA
>CAJUPC010000021.1 GCA_910588555.1 Candidatus Gastranaerophilales bacterium | reverse complement strand
ATTCTTTTCTTAATGTATTTTTCAAAGCTTCATGAAGCAATTTCCCTTTAAAATTTTTATTATAATATTTGAGCATAGTCTTTTCAAGACAGCTTTCAAATTTTTCTTCTTTAAACATATTTTTCCTCTTGCCTTACTACATTCAGATATAATCATATTATATACAGTTGTTCACAATAAGTCAATATCTTATTATAATGTTATAAAAGTTGAAAAAAATATGATAAGTAAGAAAATTTCTAAAAAAATAAAACTAGAACGTAATAAAAGAGATTTATCACAGCTAGAATTAGCAAATTTGGCTGGCGTTGATAAGAATACTATTTGGAAAATTGAAACAGGACAAGTTTCGCCGACATTAGACACCATAGAAAAAATCGCCAAAGCTCTTGGCATGGAGTTTAATGAGTTGACTGACGTTTCTAAAGTGGATTTATAAATTTGTAAATATTGAAAACTAAATATCAAGGGGCTAAGCCTGTATCTTTTTTAAAAACTTCAGAACAACATTACTTTAGTTCAAGAACTGATAGTTTAGCGAAAGGAGGGCGAAAATTATGGAAGATATCAATTTGACTTTAATTTTAATCTTTTTGATTTTGTACATAATAAAAAGGGACACTCACCTAAATAATAGATAAGTGCCACTTTAGTTCCATACAGGTTACGGTAGTTAGCGCTACCGCCCCGATATTTTTATTATAACATATCTATTTATATTTTTCAAGTGTATATAAAAAAAACAACTCTCACCTTTAAAGATAAGAGTCGTTTAAAATTATTTTCAGATTAATTATATCATCAATCCACCAGCAACTTCGATTGCTTGACCTGTTACATATTCTGTATCCAAAGCTAAGAATTTAACAACTTTAGCAATATCTTCAGGTGTGCCAAGACGTTTCATCGGAATAGCTTTCAAGTATTCATCAATGTTAGGCAATTCTGCTGTCATAGCTGTTTGAATAAAACCAGGGCATACAGCATTTACTCTGATGTTTCTTGAACCGAATTCTTTTGCAAGAGTTTGTGTAAAACCGATTAAACCTGCTTTTGAAGCTGAGTAGTTAGCTTGACCTGCGTTACCATGACGTCCTACAATACTTGACATATTGATAATAGAACCTTGGCGCGCTTTTGACATGTGTTTGATAACTGCATGAGTTACACAATAAGCTGATGTCAAGTTAATTTTGATAACTCTTTCCCATTGTTCCATATCCATTCTTAAGAACAAACCGTCTTTTGTAATACCTGCGTTGTTCAATAATACATCAATTTTGCCGTGTTCTTTAATCATTTTGTCAACAGCTTCTTGAACTTGAACATCATTTGAAACATCAAATTGATAAAAATATGCATTCACGCCGCAAGCTTTGATTTCATCCAAAGCGGGTTGAGCTTTTTCAGCGTCGCAAATATCGTTAATAATAATGTCACATCCTGCTTTTGCAAGTTCTAACGCACAAGCTAAACCAATACCGCGAGAACCGCCTGTAATCAAAGCAATTTTTCTTTCTGTCATTAATCTTTCTCCTTATTTAATGTCGGAAATCCGACCTACTTCTGTCATTTATACCAACACCAATTCTTCTTTTAAAGAAGCAATTGTATTTTCCAAACTTTCTTTATCAAACACGTTGAAAACTTTAGCTTCGGGAGCAATTTTCTTGTTCAAACCTGCAAGAACTTTACCGGGACCGATTTCAACAAAAATCTCAACGCCGTTTGATACCATTTTTTCAATAGTTTGTGTCCAGTAAACCGATGAATAAATTTGTTTCGGCATTTTTACTCTGAAATCTGAACTTTCTGTAGTTTCAGAAGCGTCAACATTAGTGATAACAGGTATTGAAGCATTGTTTAATTCTAAATCAGAAACAAAGTTTTCGAATTCTTTACCTGCATTTTCCATAAATTTAGAATGAAAAGCTCCTGAAACAGCAAGAGGAACAACACGTCTTACGCCGTTTGCCAGCAAGTAATCAGACGCTGCCTTAACAGCAGTTTCATCACCTGTAATAACAACCTGAGCAGGTGAGTTGTAGTTTGCAACATCAACGTAGCCTACTTTTGAACCCTCTGCAAGTCCTGCTTTCAAAACATCTTCTGACGCATTCAAAACAGCTGCCATACTTCCTCCGTGAGTAGACCCCATTAAGTCAGCGCGTTTTTGAATTGCCATCAAAGTGTTTTCCAAAGACATAACGCCTGCTGCATACATAGCGCAGTATTCACCCAAGCTGTGACCGGCTACGAAATCGGCATTAATATCAAATTGAGATTTCAAACTTTCCAAAGCCGCAATTGACATTGTAACAATTGAAGGCTGAGTATTTACAGTTTGTTTCAAAGAGTCTTCCGGACCTTCAAAACACATTGTTGTAATACTTTTATCTAAAACCTTGTCAGCTGTGTCAAAAACATTTTTTGCACTGCTAAAATTTTCATATAAATCTTTTCCCATGCCTACAGCCTGAGCACCTTGACCGGGAAAAAGAAACGCAATTTTTTTACTCATAATCATATCCCTCTTATCTTACTGATATGATTATACTATAAACAGCGCAAAAGTAAACATATAAAAAATCTGTCTTATACCGACTTTAAATAAATTTCATCAATATATTCATCAAATCTTCTTTGGAACGGAGACCGCTGAAACGAGTAACTTCTTTTCCGTCTTTCATCACCAAAAATGTCGGAAATGAAGCAATACCGTATTTTATTGCAAGTTCAGCTTCGTCATCGGTATTCACCTGACCTATCCAAACTTTTTCCATTTGTTCAAGCTCAACTTCTTGTTTTTTGCAGTAACCGCACCACGTTGCAAAAAATTCAACCAGTTTTAAACCGCTTTTTGTTTCGGCTTCGAAATTATCCATTGTAAGTTTTGTAATCATATAAAATTTCCTCCCAAAATTAATTTAGAAGGAAATAAGAAATTTTTCATTCACTTAACTGACTATATATTAAGCAGTAATATTATACTCGTAAGATTTAATTACATTTATGTTTGCCCTCAAATGATAAGCCGTCACAGTGCAGATAATCCATATTTCCTATTTCTAAAATCCATCCCGTACAAGCCAAACCATTTTCAAAATTTCCGCCTTTATATACACATTTCTTTTCAAAAGAATTGTGGCTTTCTAATTTTACTATACTTGCTGAACCCCATGGAATTATTTTATCTTTGTATAAAGTAAACGTAAATGCATTAACACCGTAATGAGCTTTTTTGTTAGGCTCGAGATATATAGTCAATGAGCCACAACCACTATTACAAGTTCCATTGACCATCCATGGCGTAAAAGCTACACCGGTTCCGTCCGCCAATACAACCGTTGATGCCCCTTGAGCCTTTACAGTATATTCATCACCATTCAATACAATCTGATCATACCCGCCAATACAGTCCATTTTGCCACCGCAAAATGATGATTTGTTCAGATATTTCATAAATATATTAGCCATTTTCTCAGACCCGTCCTGAGAAATTTGCGTATTTCCGTCATTATCCTTGTAAACACCGGTAATTCCCCAATTATCAACAGTTCCTTCATTGGCAAGTGCAAATTGAAAAGCATTGTATAATATCGAATAAGCTTTTTTCACTTTTACAACAGTAACTTTTTCTTTATGTTTTGCAACAAGTGTAGGAATAGTCAATACTGCGACAACGCCTATAATACCGAGGGTTATAAGAACTTCCGCCAGTGTGAACGCAAATCTACGATACTTTCCGGCAGTGTGAAAAACCTCTGCAAGGGTGAATGCAGATTTTATCAGTTTTAATCTTTTCATATAACCTCCGTATAACATAATAGTATTTTGAATAATTCATTATCTTTTTGAACAATATATTATCATAAATATAATATATACTGTGGAATTAATTTTGTCAAGCACATATTATATACGTATGGTTATTGATATAGCAAACGTACATGAAAAATTTTCGCAAAAATTGCAAATAGAACGCGTGAAAAATAAATTATCGCA
The DNA here is from genome assembly GCA_910588555.1 of Candidatus Gastranaerophilales bacterium. GTDB lineage: Bacteria > Cyanobacteriota > Vampirovibrionia > Gastranaerophilales > Gastranaerophilaceae > Stercorousia. The sequence goes on along the minus strand of CAJUPC010000021.1, from coordinate 33,661 downwards.
AGAAAAACTTGCAGAACTTGCAAATATTCACAGAACAACGGTTAGTGCCATTGAAAGAAAAACAATGTCACCGAGTCTTGAGACAATTTGTTGTATCGCAAATGCTTTAAATCTTAGTCTGCAAGAAATTTTTGACTTTAATTTTTAAATATTTAGCAGATACCTTCACGAAGTCTTACAATCGCACCGCCGAGAGTCATGCCTGCACCAAAACCGCAAAGGATTGCAGTTGAACCCAATTTCACATTGCCTTTTTCAACGCTTTCAGCTAATGCAATAGGAATAGACGCTGCTGATGTGTTGCCGTAATATTTAATATTAGTAACAACTTTGTCATCACTATAGCCGAGTCTTTCCTGTACAGCCTGAATAATTCTGATATTTGCCTGGTGCGGAATTAAATAATCAATATCATCAGCTTTTAAGCCTGCTTTTTCAATCAATTCTTCAACATAATGAGGCAGAACTTTTGCAACAAATGTATATACGCCGCGTCCATTCATCTTAATGACTGCTTCTCGTTTTTCGTTAGGTTCAACAAGCGGACAATTTTTACCATCAAAAGGAAGTTCGATTAAATGCCCGAAGTTTCCGTCAGCAGTAATATCAATTGCAATAATATCGTCTAAACCGTCATCGGAAGGAGTAAGCACCATAGCACCTGCACCGTCTCCAAAAAGAATTGAAGTACCTCTGTCAGTCCAGTCAACAAGTCTTGAGTTGTTATCAGTTGCAACAAGCAGGATATTTTTGTACATTCCTGATGAGATATATGCTTTTGCAATGCTCATTGCATAAATCAAACCTGAGCAAGCTGCCGTAATGTCAAATGCAGGAATTTGTTTTTTAATACCTAATCTTTCATGAATATGACAAGCTATTGCAGGGTACAAATCAGGAGGAGCAGACGAAGCTGCAATAATCAAATCAATTTCATCAGGACTCATATTAGCTTTTTCCAATGCTTTTTGAGAAGCTTCAAGCCCTAAATCAACAGCATTTTGTTCACCTGATACAACGCGTCTTTCTTTAATACCTGTTCTGGTATAAATCCATTCGTCAGATGTTTCATATAACTTTGTTAAGTCATCATTCGTAATAACTGTTTCGGGTAAACTGTATCCAACACCCGCAATTTTAAGCGGGATTAATTTATCTGTCATTTATTATTCCTCATAAAATTTAGCAATTTTTTCGTTAACACCTGTTTCAACAGCGTGTTTTGCAACTCTTACAGCATTTTTAATAGCATAAGCTTTGCTTCTTCCGTGAGAGATTACGGTAATGCCTTTAACACCTAAAAGCAATGCACCGCCGAATTCTTCATAGTTAATCTTTGTATAAATTCTTCTCATGAAAGGTTTTGCAAGAAGACCGATAATCTTACCTGCCAAATCAGATTTAAATTCTTGTTTTAACATTCTGAACAACATTGAAGAAGTTCCTTCGGTAACTTTCAATGCAACATTTCCGACGAAACCGTCACAAACAACAACATCGCATACACTTAAGAAAATTTCTTTACCTTCAATGTTACCCACAAAGTTAATTTTTCCCTGCTGTTCTTCCAACAGTTTGTAAGTAGCCTGAGCAAGTTCATTACCTTTACCTGCTTCTTCACCGATATTCAAAACACCAATTCTAGGGTGTTCAATACCTAAAACATTTTTAGAGAAAGTTGCACCCATAATAGCAAACTGGTGTAACATTTCGGGAGTACAATTGCTGTTAGCACCGCCGTCAATAACAACGATAGGCTGTTTAATTGTCGGAAGAGTAACTGCGATAGCGGGTCTGTCAATTCCGGGAATTCGTCCCAATCCGAACAAACTTGAAGCCATAGCCGCACCTGTAGAACCTGCCGCAACAACAGCGTCAGAACTTCCTTGAGCAACAGCATCAACTGCCAGCACGATAGATGATTTTTTCTTTTTACGAATAGCCTGTCCGGGAGCTTCTCCCATTTCAATAACTTCTGAGGCATGGGTAATTTTGATATCGAGTTTAGAAGTATCAATTTTAATACGATGTTTTGCAGGACCGCCTTTGCCGAAATCAGTCATAAAGCCTTCATGCGTAATTTTATCGAGTTCCTGCTCAATTCTGTCTTGTTTACCTACAAGCTCAATTGCCACACCATATTCTTTAGCAGCCCAAACAGCCCCCGCAACTATTTCGTGCGGAGCGTGGTCGCCGCCCATTGCATCTATCGCTATTCTTGTCATCTTATCCCTCTCCAAATGGTTTAACGGTTTAAAAGTTGAATGGCAAAAAGCCATTCAACTGTATAACTATTCTTCAGAAGTTTCTTCTTTTGCTTCTTCAACAACTTCTTCTTTTACTTCTGTTGTTTCTTCAGCTTTAACTTCTTCAACCTTTTCAGCTTTCTTAGAAGATTTTTTAGCAGGTTTTTTAACTTCTGCAACTTCTTCAACTCTATCTTTCAAGCTTACCGGTTTTCCTTTGTAAGTTCCACAGCTTGTACATACTGTGTGTGTTAATACTGTTTCACCGCAGTTAGGGCATTTAGTAGTTTCCGGTTTTGTAGCTTTCCAGTTACTTCTTCTGTGTCCTTGAGCGGAATGTCCTGTTCTTTTCTTAGGTACTGCCATTTTTCTTTTCCTTTATGTTTTATATTACTACTTTATTTCGGTTGTATTTGTATGTTTTTGAAAACATCTAACCTTGGATCTGATAAATCTTCTTCTTTCAAAAATTTATCTCCATTACAATTTATACCACAAACTTTCTTATTTGGTAAATTTAATATTACAGATTGATACAATAAGTCATAAATATCAATTTCATCGCCGCCTTCTAAATCGGTTATAAACTGACCTTCTTTAAGTTCTGTCTCCTGCCCGTATTCTTCCATTAAAGCGTTTTTAGCGAACATTTCATCAATTTCAAAATCAAGTTTGTACTCAAATTCTTTCAAACACAAATCGCATTCTAAAAGCAAAGTTCCCTTAACATTTCCTCTGACCTCTACAAATTCTCCGAGAGATGATACCGTTAAATCAGAAACTATCGGAGTAACACAATTTACACCCTCAATTTTTTCTTCAAAATGAATATTGAGAGATTTTGACGATGAATTTTCAAGTTCTTCAATTGAAATTTTGTGTTCCATTATCCTACGTATTGTTCTTCCTGTATTGCAACAGCCGCTACCTGATTAGAAATGAAAGAAACTTTTTTCAGAGGACCTTGAGTTTCTTTTTCAATCAGAACTGCAGAAGCTGATTTGATTGAGTGTTGTAATTCTGTATAAAGTTCTTCGGGATTTTCTACATAGAGCACTAAAGGTGCTGTTGAACCTTTTAGAAAAACTAATACAGAAGTTCTTTTTTTAATATTTTGTGCATTAAATTGTTGTGCCATTCCACACTCCTTTTTTTAAGTTAGCATATTAGATTATAAAATAAAAACAGGCACATTGTCAATTTTAAATTTATGCTATAATTCCTATATGAAAAAGGTTGAACTTTTAGCTCCCGCAAAAGATAAACAAACTGCATTTACAGCGATTAATTCAGGATGTGATGCGCTTTATATCGGCGCACAAAACTTCGGTGCCCGAAAAAAAGTCGGAAACTGTCTTGAAGATATAAAAGAAATAGTAGAATATGCACATAAGTTTTATGTAAAAGTTCATGTAACAATGAACACTATTTTAACAGACGGTGAACTTGAAGAAGCTCAAAAACTTATTCATGACCTTTATGAAATCGGAGTTGACGCAATAATAGTTCAGGACATGGGAATTATAAAACTTGCAATTGACGGCAAACTTCCTCCGATAGTAATTCATGCGAGTACTCAATGCGACAACAGGACTTTAGAAAAAGCAAAGTTTTTTGAAAACATAGGACTTTCCCGTGTAATTTTAGCTCGTGAATTATCTTTAGAAAAGATAAAAAATATTTGCGAAAACATTAACGCGGAAGTCGAAACATTTATCCACGGTGCATTATGCGTATCATACAGCGGTCAATGTTACCTGAGCCACTATATTGGCGGACGTTCGGCAAACAGAGGAGAATGTGCACAAGCATGCAGAAAAAAATACTCACTTGTTGATGAAAGCGGAAATCTTATTGCTAAAGACAAGTATTTATTGAGTATGAAAGATTTTAATGCCTCCAAACATTTGAAAAAACTTATTGAAACCGGTATAAAATCTTTTAAAATCGAAGGCAGACTCAAAGACGAGAATTATGTAAAAAATGTGGTTGCATTTTACAGGCAAGAAATTGATAAATATGCTTTAAAAACATCTTCGGGAAAATTTTTTTTAGATTTCGAACCAGATGTCAGCAAAAGTTTTAACCGAGGTTTTACGGATTATTTTCTTGACAAACGTAAAGATTGCTTTAACTTTGAAAGCCCGAAATCTCTAGGGGAATACCTCGGAAAAGTTACAAAAGTCGGAAAAGATTGGTTTGAACTTGGAACAGAAGTTTCAAAACAGGACGGTTTATATTTTAACGGTTTTGGATGTCTTGTAAATAAAACGGAAGGCAAAAAGATTTACCCGAGCCGTATGGATGGAATTGCAGCAGGTATAAATGTTTACAGAAACTTTAATGCAGAATTTGAAAAACAACTGACAAATTCTAAAATAAAACGTCAAATCGGGGTGGAATTTATCACAAACGGTAAAACCCTTAAAGCTATTGATGAAGATAAAAATTGTGTTCAAATAACTTTACCCGACGGAGAAACTCCAAAAAATCCCGAAAAAATGAAAGAAACATTTATTAAACAATTAAACAAAACAGGCGGCAGCGATTTTTACGCTGTCAATATAAAATATAGCGGCGAATTGCCGTTTATGCCTGTTTCTCAAATCAATGAAATTCGCCGTTCAATTTTGTTAAAACTTATGGACGAACGTTTAAAAAATTATCCGAGAGAATTTCAAAAGCCTTTGCGTTATACAGATTTTCCCTCTCAAAAATTAGATTACAGGGCGAATATTCACAATCAAACGGCAAAATGTTTTTATGAAAACTGCGATTGTGAAGTCTGTGAAATGTCAGCAGAAAGCGGTTCTAAACCTAAAGAACTTATGCGTACAAAACATTGTTTAAAGTATGCATTCAATATGTGCCAATCCCCTAAAAAACTTTATCTGGTTGATGAAAAAGGTAAAAAATATCCGCTGGAATTTGATTGTAAAAATTGTGAGATGATTATTTTATCATCTGAAAACAAAAAAGAGGCTTAAAAAAGCCTCTTTTTTTATTTAATATTTATATATTAAACACCTGTCGCAACTTTCATAGTATTAGCAATGATTTCGTTTAAGCTTTCAGCTTTCAAAGAAGCACCACCGATTAAAGCACCGTCGATATCTGATTTAGACATTTGTTCTTCGATTGTTGAAGGTTTAACAGAACCGCCGTAAAGAATTCTGATAGAATTTGCAGCTTCCGCACCTGAAACTTCTTTAACAACATTTCTAATCATAGCAATAACTCTGTTTGCTTCGTCAGAATCACAAGTTTTGCCGGTACCGATAGCCCAGATAGGTTCGTAAGCGATAACTGATTTAGCAACATCTTCTGATGAAATACCTTCCAAAGCTGCTCTGATTTGACCTGCAATCCATGAATCTGTTTCGCCGGCTTCTCTTTGTTCAAGAGTTTCGCCACAGCAGATAATAGGAATTAAGCCGCCTGCCAAAATTGCTTTAGCTTTTTTATTAATCATTTCATCTGTTTCTGAGAAGTATTGTCTTCTTTCAGAGTGACCGATGATAACATAGTCACAACCGGCATCAGATAACATTTCAACAGAAATTTCACCTGTGAATGCGCCTGAATTTTCCCAGTGACAGTTTTGACCTGCGATAGAGATTTTGTTGCAACCGCATCCGCAATCACATTTAACAGCTTCTACTGCTGCAATTGATGTAAATACAGGAGCAATAACGATTGTAGGCAATTCTTTAGCCGAATAATCTTTTACAAAATTTTTAACACCTTCAAAAACTGATTTAGCTTCTGATTGGCACAAGTTCATTTTCCAGTTTCCTGCAATAATAGGTTTTCTAGACATAATTTTCTCTCCTTTAAAAAGTAACAATTTACATTAATATTATATGAGGAAAATTTTTAATTGCAATTTTCATGATAAAATATAATTATGTTCACAGGGATTGTAGAAGAAATCGGATTGATAAAAAGTTTTGACGGACGAAAGTTGATTGTTGAGTGCTCTAAGGTTCTTGAAAACACTCAAATCGGCGACAGTATTGCAATAAACGGTTGCTGTCAAACGGTAACAAATATGACAGCCAATACTTTTTGTACTGACGTAAGTCAGGAAACTTTAAAAATTACAAAAGGCTTTAAATCCGCTGAAAAAGTAAACCTTGAACGTGCCTTAACTCCGAATAAAAGAATGGGCGGTCATATTGTTCAGGGGCATATTGACGGCACAGCAAAATATTTAGGGGACAGCAGATTTGAAATCCCACATGAGGTTTCAAAATATGTTGTTTATAAAGGCTCAATTGCAATTGACGGCGTAAGCCTTACAATCAGCAAATCCGAACAAAATATTTTTGAGGTCGCATTAATTCCGCATACACTTGAAAATACAACTTTGCAATATCTTAAAACAGGTGATTTTGTGAACATTGAAACAGATATTTTGGGACGTTATGTTGAAAAATTTTTATCAACGCAAAATAATAGTAATATTACAGAAAACTTTTTGAAAGAAAACGGGTTTATATAATATGGAAAATTTCAAATTTGACAGCATTGAAAGCGCATTGGAAGACTTTAAAAACGGTAAAATGATTATCGTTGCGGATGATGAAGACCGCGAAAATGAGGGGGATTTGATTTGCTCGGGGCAAATGGTTACGCCTGAAATAATTAAATTTATGGCAGAACACGCAAAAGGACTGATTTGCCTTGCAATTGCACCTGAAATCGCAGAAAAAATGAACTTACCTCAAATGGTAGACCAAAACTCCGAAAGTATGAAAACAGCTTTCACGGTAAGCATTGACGCACATGAAAAATACGGCGTAACAACAGGAATTTCTGCATTTGACAGAGCAAAAACAATAGAAGTTTGTCTTGCACATGACTCACAGCCGTCAGACCTCCGCCGTCCCGGACACCTATTCCCCTGCGTTGCAAGAAAAGGCGGAGTTTTAACAAGAACAGGCCACACAGAAGCAGTAGTTGATTTGGCAAGACTTTGCGGACACATTCCTGCAGGTCCGATGTGCGAAATTATGGGCAAAGACGGTCACATGGCAAAGCGCGACGAACTTTATAAATTCGCTAAAGAACACGGGCTTAAATTTATTTCCGTTGCAGAGCTGATTGCGTACCGTTTAAAATCTGAAAAAATCGTTACAAGAGAAGCAGAAGCACATCTTCCCACACAATTCGGGGAATTTGATATTTACGGATACTTAAACCAGATTACAGGTCAGGAATGCGTTGCGCTTGTAAAAGATGACGGCTCTGATAAAATACCTCTAATCCGCGTTCACAGCGAATGTTTGACAGGCGATATTTTCGGGAGTTTAAAATGCGACTGCAATTATCAATTGCATACTGCTCTTGAAATGATTGATAAATACGGCAAAGGCGCTTTGATTTATATGAAAGGTCACGAGGGCAGAGGTATTGGAATTATCAATAAAATTAAAGCATATAAACTTCAAGAATGCGGACAGGATACCGTTGAGGCTAATCTCTCGCTAGGGTTCAAAGCTGATTTGAGAGATTATGGCACAGGTGCACAAATAATTCTTGATTTGGGTTTCAATAATTTCAACCTGATTACAAACAACCCGAAAAAAATCGTCGGTTTGAACGGTTACGGATTAACGGTACATGATATAGTTAAGATAGAACCTCAAATTAATTCATATAACAGACGTTATATGGAAACAAAAAAAGATAAAATGAACCATATGTTATAACGGGAACAAGAGTCCCAATGGGCAAAAACGGGAGCAAGCGGCACTACGTGCGTAGCCAATCAGGTATTGGATATAACTTACGAACGTGGCAAAAAAAGATTCTGAGACAAGTTCAGAATGACAGAATAAGCGAAGCGACTGACCAAGATATAAAAAATTCTGACCAATGTCGGCAGAGAGGATAAAGCCTAATACCAAAAATTAAAAATTCAACCAACATTGGCAGAGTGGGTAAAGCCTAATACTAAAAACTAAAAATTTAACCAATATTGGCAGAGTGGGTAAAAAAAAAGGAATTAAGATATGGAACCGTACATCCATCCCGAAAAAGAAGATAACAAATTTGAAGCAAGACTTTTATCCAAAGAGGATTACAAAAGTTTTGCGCCTGTATATAATGATTTTCAAAACAGAGCAATTGAAGAATACAGCTTTGAATTGGAACCTTTAGGATTTGAAGATTTTGTCGAGTCTGTTGAAAAAAACTTGATTGAATGTCTTGTGCTTTTTGAAGACTCGGTTCCCGTTGCGTTTCTTGTTTATACAACAGCAATCTCGGAAGCCGTTGAATTGAATATTATCCATTCATATAAAATGGAAAACGCTGCAGAACGCGCTATGTATCTTGTAAAAAAATTCCTTGAACTTACAAAATCGGAAAGGATAGACAAAATCGTATGCTATCCGATGTTAGGTGCTCAAAAAGATTTAATCGGCGATATTGCAAAATACGGATTTAAATTTGTAGGAATAGCAGTTTTGCGATTTATGATGTCAGGTACAAATTCGCGTGCAATCTTAGAAATGGCAGAATTCCCCGAACTTTCCAACAATTACAAACTTGTTGAATGGGATAACAAATATTTTGACGATGCTGTTGAAGTGGTTCAGGAAGGTTTTGAAACAAGTGCAGATGCTCTGTTCGACCCGAGATTTAAAACAATTGAGGGTACAAAAGATATAATTTCCAAAATTGTTGAAAATATATATGCGGAATTTCTTCCCGAAGCAACCACTGTACTGCTTTATAATAATAAACCCGTCGGATTTTGCTTTATGAATTTGACAGGCGGAAGAATTGCCAATATTCCGATTGTTTCTATAAAAAAAGAACATCAGGGCAAAGGTCTTTCAAAATATATGCTGAAAAAATCGGTTGAAAAACTTATTCGTATGACAGACTATGGAGAAAAACCTATAACCGAGGTTAATACTACAACTGAAACAAACAATTTTCAGGCCTTAAAAATGTATCGCAACATTGGTTTTAAAGAAGATTATAACTACCCTCAATCATATTTACCCGTAAGGAATTAATTTAAACTACATTGGGCTTAAAATATGCAAGTGCAGATGAAAAACTTCCTGACCTGCTTCTTTGCCTGTATTAATCAATGTTTTATATGACTTCAATCCGATTTTTTTCGTAGTTTCTCTCACTGCAGCCAATAATTCGCCCATAAGATTTTTATCTTCAAGCTCATTTAATGACTCCACATGAACCTTAGGAACAACAAGAAGATGAACTTTTGCTTTCGGGTTGATATCTTTAAACACCGCAACATGCTCGTTCTCATACACAAATTCAGTATTAAAATCGCCGTTAACTATTTTACAAAAAATGCATTCCATATTATTTCTCTCCTTTTGTAAATATTATAACTTAAAAATGTAAACTTACTTGCCATTTATAAAAATGTAAAGTAAAATAGATATAGATTTGGGATTTGGAGGTTAGACAGTGCCGGAATTAGCGAGAAGATACACCAGTAACTACTCTGATTACAGACAGAGTTATACACCGCGTTACGAACGCCCTATGCATACAGTGCACCCTATGCCTGTAAGACGTACGGTTAATGAAAAAAAGGTTAAGAGAAATTATTTAATTCATAAAATTATTTCTGTTGCTTTTGTTTCTTTGCTGGGATTGAGCATTCTGCCTGTCGGATTTAATAAAGTTACAAAAGGATTTTTTAATCCAACTCCGTACAAAAATGTAAAAGCTGATTATCAGCAAATGCTTTTCCCGACATCAAATTATCTTGCAAATGACTGGTTTATGGGTCAGAGAGCATTGCGTGGTGCTGAAGTTAAAAAGCCTCAAATGACGTTTCTGAAAGAAGGAAATCAGCTTACAGAACTTGAAAATCAATTGAAAAACATTGCTTCAATGTACCCGTCAATTCACCCGTCTGTATATGTTTGGGATTATGACACGGGAAATTACGCAGACATTAATGCTGATGAAAGTTTTGCAACAGCAAGTATTATCAAACTTCCTGTACTTGTACAATTATTCCGTTCTATTGAAAAAAATCAGTTATCAATATATGACGAAATGCCTTTGACAGAATACTACAGGACAGAAGGTTCAGGCAGTCTTCAATTTAAGGCGGCAAACTCCAAATATTCTATCGACAATCTTGCAAGAGTAATGATTACAGAATCAGATAACTCAGCAACAAACATGCTTATGGCGCGTCTGGGTTCAATGACAGACATCAATTCAGGCATAAGACAGTGGGGATTGAGTCATACTTATGTTCAAACATGGCTTCCTGATTTGGGCGGTACAAACCGTTCGACAGCACGCGATATGGCAACCATTCTTTACAACATAGATAATCCGAAATTTTTAAGCACAGACTCTCGCGAAAAGATTTTTGATTACATGGGACACGTTCACAATAACAGATTAATTGCCGCAGGATTGCCTGCCGGTGCAACATTCCTCCACAAAACAGGCGATATCGGCAAAATGCTGGGTGACGCGGGGATTGTTTATACAGCTAATCATAAAAAATATATTATTGTAATTTTTGCAAACCGTCCTCACAATTCACCGCTTGGTAAAGAGTTTATTGTTAAAGCTTCCGAAACCGTTTATAACTATATGGTGAAATAATGCTTAAGGAGCTTTTGGACTCGGGAAAATGTTTTAAACTTGTTTGCGGAGCAGGAAACGAGGACACAGTTGAAGTTGAAAAGCTTGTCGCACTTTATTCTGCGGCGGGATGTAAATTCTTTGACCTTTCTGCAAAACCTGAAATTGTTGAAGCTGCAAAACGCGGTTTGCAAGGACGCAGTGCGTATTTATGTGTAAGTGTGGGGATTAAAGGAGACCCGCATGTTCAAAAAGCTCAAATAGATTACGAAAAATGCGCAGGCTGCCACAAATGCGAAGAAATTTGCCCGCAAAAAACAATTTCTCATTGCAAAGTAAAAAAAGCGCGCTGTATCGGTTGCGGCAAATGTTATTCAGTATGCAAGCACGGTGCAATCTCATTTACATCTGAAAACAAAGATTTAAAAGAAGTTTTGCCCCCATTAATTGAAAAGGGCATAAACTGCATTGAACTTCATGCAATGGGTGAAAACGATGAAGAAACTTTTGAAAAATGGGATTATATAAACTCAATTTATGACGGATTTTTGAGTATTTGTATCTCACGCGGTCATTTATCGGAAGAAAAAATGATTAACCGTATAAAAAAAATGATTGAAAACCGGAAACCCTATTCAACAATTATTCAGGCAGACGGTTTTCCAATGAGCGGTTCAAAAGACGATTTCAAAACAACCCTGCAGGCTGTCTCGACCGCAGAAATTATTCAAAACGCAAAATTACCTGTTTACACAATGCTTTCAGGCGGTACAAATTCCAAAACAGCAGAACTTGCAAAACTTTGCGGAATTAATTACCATGGAATTGCAATAGGAACTTATGCACGCAAAATCGTCAGCAAATACATTGAAAGAGAAGATTTTTTAACAAATGAATATCTATTTAACGAAGCATTAAAAATTACATCATCTCTTGTTCAGAGTCTTTAAAATAGCCAATTTGAGTTAGTTTATAAACAGCGTTAATCCTGTTGACAGCACCTGTTTTACGAATAATTTTAGCAACATGATATTTTATAGCATACGCGCTAAAGTTTAAAATCTTTCCGATTTCTCTATTCGAATACCCGTTTTTCAATTGCTCAATGACTAATTTTTCCATATCCGAAAATTCAATATGTTGGTTATCAACCATTAATTATTTTCTCCTAGTTGTTATTTTTCAGCTGTTAATAATATTATTATAATAAACCCGAAAAAATAACAACAAAACAGCTGTATTTTTATGGTAAAATCGTAATATAAGGATATAATATGGAGTTTAAAGAAAAAACCTTAAATTCGCAAATAGTTTTCAGCGGGAAAGTGGTGAAAGTTTTTAAAGATGACATCGAACTTTCAGACGGTGCCAAAGCGTTTAGAGAAGTGGTTAAACATTCAGGCGGTGTTGTAATTTTAGCAATTAAAGACGAAAAAATTATTCTTGTAAAACAGTTTAGATATCCTATGAAAGAAGTTCTTCTTGAACTTCCCGCAGGCAAACTTGAATACGGCGAAGACCCGTTTGAAGCCGCAAAACGCGAACTTGAAGAAGAAACAGGTTATTGCGCTGAAAAATGGACTGATTTAGGATTTGTCTACACATCACCCGGATACAGCGACGAAAAATTATATCTTTATAAAGCTGAAAACCTTCACTACACCTGCTGTCATCCTGATGAGGGAGAAATAATTCAATCTTTTGAATATCCGATAAAAGAAGTTATCAAAATGGTCAATAACGGTGAAATTAACGACGCAAAGACACTTTGCTTACTATTAAGGGGATTATATGATTAAACTTGTTGCAACAGATATTGACGGAACAATTTTAAATTGGGATTTCGGTGGTTTTACTCCCGAAGTCAAAAAATGTATAAAAAACTTGAAAGACAAAGGCATAAAAGTAGTTCTTGTTACAGGCAGAATGCACAAGGCAACGACATTTCTTGCTGACGAACTCGGGCTTGACACACCTATAGTTTCATATCAGGGCGGAATGATTAAAGATAACTGCGAAAACGGAAAAACGCATTACCGAAAAGATTTGGACGAAAAACATGCAAAAGAAATTATCAAATGGGCAAAAGATAATAATATCCACATAAATCTTTATATGGACGATATTTTATACGTTGAAAAAGACGACGAAACAATACGCAAATACACTGACGCCAGATATATTGAATACAACGTCTGCTCTTTTGACGAATTGGAAATCAAAAACGTAAACAAAATTCTTGCGATAAAATACGGAGACGCAGACACCGTAACCGAATGGGTTAATTATCTTGAAAAAAAATACACTGAACTTTATATCGTAAAATCAACTCCGTATTTCTGTGAAATTTCGCATAAAGACGCAAGAAAATCTTGTGCAGTAGAGTTTTTATGCGAGAAATGGGGAATAAAAAAAGAGGAAGTTTTGACAATAGGCGACCAGAACAATGATATTGAATTATTGAAATCAGGCGGAATAAAAATCGCAATGGGCAATGCGACACCGGAGCTTAAAGAATGCGCGGATTATATCACAGACACAGTTGTCAACGACGGATTTGTAAAAGCTGTGAATAAGTTCTGCTTATAAAAGCTGTAATTAGTAAAAATATAATAAATCATATATTGATGCAAGATTTAAACTTTTGTATAATTGGTAAACATGTTTAATGTTTATATTGAATGCTTGTCCGTATTCTATTTTTTTTATATAACTCGTTGACAGTCCCGATTTTTGAGATAACTCATTTATGGTCATATTTTTTTGCTGCCTGATTTCTTTTAGCCTGTTTCCGAGTAGAACCATTCTTTGTTCAAATGTTGTGTTTTGCATAATAATTCTCCTGACAATATTAGTCCTATTTAGTTGACTTTATGTCTATTCTAGTTTATTGATTATAATTTGTCAATAGTCTATTATAATTGATATTATGACAAGTGAAACAACTAAATTACATATAAAAATAGGTCTTAAAATTAAACTCGAAAGAACAAAAAGAAAGCTTTCTCAAGAAAAACTTGGAGAATTGGCGGGACTAAGCAAAACACATATTGGAGACATTGAACGCGGAACTACGATACCGTCAATTGAAACTTTAAATAAAATTGCAATTGCTCTTGATGTTAAACTTGTAGAACTTATTGATGTTTCTAAAGTTGATTTATAGCTCTGTAGGTCGACCGACTATTGATAGTTAAGTCTTGCGTAGACCGTCAAAATAATTTTTTAACAATTCATCGCACTCCTGCTCCATAATTCCGCCGAAAACTTTCAGCTTTGAATTAGCAAGAGGTCTGACATCGATTTTGGAGCCCAGTGCACCGTAATTCATATCATAAGAACCGAAATAAACCGTTTTTATTCTGGAATTTACAATCGCCCACGCACACATCGGACAGGGTTCAAGCGTAACATACATTTCGCAATCATCCAATCGCCAACGGTTTAATTTCTGCGCAGCTTCGCGGATTGCCAAAATCTCAGCGTGAGCCGTCACATCATTAAATTCTTCTTTTCTGTTAAACGCCCCCGCAACAATTTCTCCATCCTTTACAATCACTGCACCCACAGGGATTTCGCCGCCAGCTTGCTTTGCAAATTCAATAGCACGCTTCATTACACAGCCTCTGTAATTTGCGACAAATTCAAAGTAATTTCTACACAAAAACCGCAAGTTTTATCGCTATGTAATTTAATTTCACCATTCATCGCTTCAATCAGACCCTTAACAATAAACAGCCCCAAACCCGTTCCGCGCGTCGTTCTTGTGGTGTTATCATCAAGGCGTATAAACTTTTCAAACAATTTTTTCAATTTTGCAGGCGGTATAACTTCGCAGTCGTTTTTGACAAATATTTTTACTTTATCATCAACGACAGCACCGTCTACCGTGATTTTAGACTCCTCAGACGCATATTTTGCACCGTTTTCAAGCAGATTTACAAACACCTGCAAAAGCCTGTCTTTATCAGCGTCAACAAGCGGAAAATCTTCACTTAAATTAAACACAATATCTTTTTCAGCTTTATTTTTTACAAGAATTTTAGCTTCTTCAAGAATTTCAGGAATCCAAACCTGTTCAATATGTGTTCTCAAACGCATTCCCTCAATATCGGGAATAGTCAGCAAATCTTCAATCAAGCGTTTCAGACGTTCCGATTGCTCTTTGATAATCCTCAAAGATTTTTGGCGTGTTTCCTCATCAATTTTTATATCCTGACGCATTAAACGCGATGTGTAGCCCTGAATACTGGTTAAAGGCGTTCTCAATTCGTGGCTTACGGTATCAATCAAGTTTGAACGAAATTCGTTCAACTGTTTTAATTCAATATTGTTTTTCTTCAATTGAATATAAGACTTATGAATTTCCGTTGCCATGCGGTTGAATTCAAAAGCAAGAAATATAATTTCATGCGGCGTAAAAGCAGTTGTCAAAAGCCTGATTTGACGTTCGTAATTACCTTTAGAAATTGCGATTATACCTTTGAAAAGCTGTCTAATATTGATATAAAGGTAATAGATATACAAACCGATTACGAGAATAATCGCAAGTGTAGCGGACAGACAAGACAAAATAATTTTCCAGCTGTTATTTGTAATAGCTTTTTTCGTAACTTTTTCGGTTGTATTTACAATAATTGTAATTTTCGGGTCGTCTTTAGAAACATACACAAGCGGCTGGTTTTTAACATCACCAAAAATTACGGGCTTGTCTTTCTTAAGTCTTCTCGGCAAAAGTGAAATCGTCTTTGTGTAAGCGTCCTCGGTATAATTGTGTTCGGCAATCAACTCACCGCCATTTGTCAGAACATAAATCTGACGTTTATCATTTTGCAAAGATTTAAAAAGTTCATCTTTAACAGCGTCCATTTTATACGTTGCAACAAGATATTGATTATCGGAAATTTTGACGGGAACAGTTGCTTTTTTATCAGCTTTATTAACCTTTTTTATTTCATCCAAACGCGTCAAATCTGCAAGTTCAAGTTTTTCACAGTCGGGTAATTTTTCTGCTGCAGATTTCAGATAAGCATTTTTAGCCTGCGCAGTTTTGAAATATTGCAATGAAAAAATAATGTGCTCAAGATTGCTTGTAACAGTTTTATTAAAAAAATCAATCTCATCGGATACCATATTTGCAATCAAAACCGCTGATTCTCTAAGCTGATATCTCAAAGAATGCTGGTTTACGTTGTTGACAATAAAACCGCTTATTGTCATAGGTATAATTACGGCAAAAATGAATACAATCGCAATCTGTTCAACAATTTTTAAATGTTTTCCGGACATATTAGTTTTCTCCAAACGGAGTTAATTTGTAACCAACATTTGTTACTGTATGAAGATATTTAGGTTTTTTTGCTTCCGGTTCAATTTTATTTCGCAAGCCGCCAACGTGAACACGCAGCATTCTGACATCCTCATTGCTGTCGTATCCCCAAACTTCATCTAACAGTGTTGCAAGTTTAACCGCATTATTAAAATGCTGCATAAGACAGTATAAAATTTCAAACTCAGTCGGTGTAAGCTTAACTTTTTTATTCACAACTACAGCTTCAAGAGTTTCTGGAAATATCTCAATATCGCCTGCCTTTAAAACTTCATTAGACAAAGCTGTTTTGTCCTCAATCTGATTACGTCTTAATAATACACGAATACGCAGCAAAACTTCTTGAATATCAAAAGGTTTTACAAGATAATCATCCGCACCGCAGTCAAAACCTTCGGTCTTATCATCAATAGTTCCTTTTGCCGTAAGCATAAGAATAGGAATAGCCAATTTTGCCTGACGAATATTTTTGCAGACATCAAACCCGTTCATTTTCGGCATCATTACATCAAGAAGAATTAAATCATACGTGTTATTTAACGCTTTATTTAACCCCTCAAGCCCGTCACGCGCCGTATCAACAAAATACCCGCTTTCTCTGACGTCAAACTCTAAAAGTTCTCTAATTTCATCGTCATCGTCAACTATTAAAATTCTTTTTTCGCTCATTTTAAACCCTTTTTTATGATTTTACAAAAATTTTCGCCCCAATGCAAGAAATTATAAAGATATATTTATTTAAAAGGCTTGCAATATTTTCAAAAAAAGTGTATAATTATAAGAACAAGAGGAATTACGGTTTCTTTTAGTCACTAACTTAAAATCAGGAGAAAAACAAATGTACCAAGACGAAAAACTTGTATGTGAAGATTGCGGCGCAGAGTTCATCTTTACAGCAGGTGAACAGGAATTCTACGCAGAAAAAGGTTTGGTAAACAAACCGAAAAGATGTCCGGAATGCAGAAAAAACCGCAGAAGCAACAACAGAAGACAAAGAAGAATGTATGACGCTGTATGTTCAAAATGCGGAGCTCAAACCCAAGTTCCTTTCAAACCTATTCCGGGAAAAGAAGTTTACTGCAAAGAATGTTTTACTAAAGAACAAGAAACCGCTTCTTAAAAAAATTTATATGATAACAAAAAAGACCGAAAATTGTTTCGGTCTTTTTTGTTATACACTTATACAACTGTTTAAATATTCAATTGTACTTATTTTTTCGTCATACAGATACTTGATGAAATTAAGATAAGCTGCGTTATAAGAAGTTATCACCAAATTTATCTCAAATCCGTCTGTACAGAAAGGTTCGTAATCATATACAACATAACTGTTATATTTGCTTTTCCATTCCTTTCTTTCAACACGGCTGTTGTTTTCTTCTACAATATCTTCAAGCCACGCAAGAATATCCTTATTCACATTTTTCATTTCCAAGCGATTGTACCTGCTGCAATCATGACAATCATTTCCCATTAACATTTTTAAAATTCTCCACATATATGTTATATGTAAATTTTAAATGTATTTTCGCAGGAAATAATCCCCTTTAGGTATAAAGAAAAAATAGTGAAATATGGTGATTTTTTTATCCATAAAACACCTATACATTTTTATATAATCGTTGACAGAGCAGGAGCAATACCGATGAAGTGACGAATTAAATCTACATCCCACTGTTTACCTGCACCTGATTTCAATATCTCACAAGCTTTTTCAACACTCATACCTTTACGATAGGGTCTGTCGGAAATCAAAGCGTGGAAAGTATCCGCAACTGCTACAATTCTCGCTGCAAGAGGAATTTCATCGCCTTTTAATTTTTCCGGATAACCGCTTCCGTCAATGTGTTCGTGGTGATATTTTACCATAGGTATCAAATCACGAAGTGCAACATTCGGAGCAAGAACTTTTTCAGCACCGATTACGGGGTGCTGTTTCATAATTTGCCATTCGTCATCAGACAATTTATCAGGCTTTTTCAACACATTTTCAGGAATACCGATTTTACCCACATCGTGTAAAAGTGCGCCTAATTTAATTCTTTGAACTTCATCTTCGGGAAGATTAATTGCACGCGCAAGAGCTTCCGAGTATCTTGAAACAGAAGTCGAATGACCTTTTGTATACGGATCTTTTGCGTCAATTGCACCCGCAAGTGAATTTGCAAGCTCCATAAGGTGATTTTGTGAAACAATTTGTTCGTTATTGAACTTATGAACAAGTTCTTCTTCAAAATCAATTCCCAGCTGTGAATGACGTTTTGCAACAACTTCGGCAAACGAATTCAACGCATCATCATCCCAGAAGTTAAAATCTGTAGAACTGATAATCGCTGACATTCCTTCTTTGTAACCTTTCGCCTGCGAAATATACATTGCCTGTTCTGCAAGGATAAGCAGTTTTTCCTGATCTCTGCTGCATTCTGGATAAGTTGCGATACCAACAGAAACTTTTACAGGTCCTACATCATCTACAAAGCAGCAAGAAAGACAGTACGTAATATATTCTGCCAAATATTTAGCGTCTGACGTATTTGTATCAGGAAGAATTATTGCAATCTCATCACCGCCATAACGTCCTGCTTTATCAGATGTTCTCACATTCTGTTTAACCTTTTCAGCAAGAAGTTTAATAACTTCATCACCTTTAGCATGCCCGAGTTCTCTGTTAATTTTTGATATATTGTTGATGTCAAGCATTATTATAGACAACTGAGATGAATTTTCCTCAGCTTTTTTAAGCTCTGCTGATAAAACTTCCTGAAATCCTCTATGCGTATACAATCCTGTCAAAGTATCAGTGTTTGCATATTTATTGGTTTGTTCAAGAAGCTCGATATTTTGAGAAAATAATGCGCAGTAATTTGCAATAGACGCAAACAGCGCAATTTGATTTTGCAAATCATTTTTGCCCACAATCATAACACCTATACTGCCATTAACAGCATTCATAGGCATAATTAACATTGATGATTTTGGAAGATAAGGAATATTTAAAAAACTGTTATCATCAGTAATCAAAGGACTACACGAGGTGAAACATTTTATTACAGGATTTTCATCATCAGAAAGAAAAACTTTTGATGTGTAAGTATTTCCAACAGAATTAAAAAGTTTCAAATTTATGCATTTTGACTTTTCATGAAAAATACCAAAAGCTGTAAAAACACTTTTCAATTTTTCAGTAAACAAATCATGAACAGCTGCAAAAAAGTCATGTACATTGCTTTTATCAGCGACAGCACTGTTAAAACTAAACATCAAATCGTTATAATCAACGACTCTGTGCGAATTTGCATTAATATAACCGCCTGCATAAAATCTGTTTGAGGTTTTGTTGGTATTAAAGTTATTGATACGTGCAACAATATCGGTAGTTTCCGATAAAATCGGGTTAGAAACTGTCTTTTCTGTCTTTTTAGCAGGCTCATTTACTATTTTTGAAGTTTTTAATGTAGGTTTTTCTACACTCTCTGTCAACTGTGTTATAGCTTTAGAGGTTTTTAATGCAGGTTTTTTAACCGTATCAGTCTGACGCGCCAGCGGATTAGAAGCTGAACCGGCACTTTTCCTTGACGACTTCGGTTTTATATTCTCAGTTACCTTTTCCTTGTTTTCGTTCAATACCTACACCTATTTTTTTATCTAACACACCTGACAAATTATTTTTGTCTTTTATGACGTTATAGTTTACATTACTTAACTATTGTATAATATATGATTTAAAATGCAATACGCCATTTAGACGGCAAAAAACATTGTTTAAAAAAACAATATAATATAAATCCTTTTTTACTACCACACTTTTTACTACATAAGTAGTATAACTCTTTTTCAAATATTTTTCATCCCTATAAATCGATTTTTTTACAGAAATTAATATTAATAGACTAAAACCACTCAATTATTGGGCGGATAGCTCCGCATTCAAGTTGGTATTCTTCGACTTCCGAACTTCTTAAAAGACTGTCAATTCTTAAATGTTCCTTTATTGGATTTTGTAATAATACCTCACAGGTTTCCCTGTCAAAAACTTTTGCGTAATTCAAACCCTTATTTACACAGTAAGGAAGACGAATTCTATTCTCATTTTCATCATACCATGCAAGCCCGTGCGTTCGGCATACAATTCCGCGATATTTATAAACAGAGCAAAATTTATCTATCAAAAACGGACAACGATATAATTTTGGAGACTCTGATTTTAACCGTCTAATTTCTGCTTTAATACGATTTTGTGTTTCTGCAGGAAGTTTTAACAAACCTGAAATAAGATATTCAAACTCCAAACGGGAAAAGGGATACTCCCCGACTTCACAGCAAAGCGAACATCCCGCCTTACACTTTATATACTCACATTGTTCATCAAAATATTTTTCTAATCTTTCATCAAGTTTTTCCAAAAATTTTTCATATCTTTTAAGCACATTAACTCCTATAATTTTGGAATAGAAACATCAAAAACGCCTTTAATATCAACTCCGTTCAAAACATCATTAATTAAATCATTAGGGTTTAGGTTCTTTTCAAATGACGGAAGAACGCCAACTATATTTGCATCAGTATATTCTTCAATAAGTTTTGGCATAAGGTTCATGTCTGCATCGTCAATATTATCGGGACATTTATTCAAAATCACGCCCCTAAAAGGAATTGCCAAATCTTTAATATGATTAATAGTCAACAAAACACTGTCAACCGAACAATCTTTCGGTGAAACTACAAGCAATAAAGGCAAATTAAGAGCTAAAATCATATCCTGCTCCAAAAAGTTCTTGTTCAGAGGGGACGCAAGTCCTGATACTCCATCTACAGTTAAAACTTCATGTAACTTTCTTATATCTTGAAAATCATTCAAAATTCTGTCTTTTTTTATTGAAATACCTTCGGCTGCTGCTGAAATCAAAGGAGTAGAATTCTCTTTTAAAAGATATGTTGAATAAGTTTTTATAAACGGGTCAATATATTTTATAAACTCCAAATCTTTAGACGCAGCAACACCTGATATTTCTTCCGCACCTGTTTCAACAGGTTTGTAAACACCGGTAGAATACCCAAGACTCTGCATAACAGCAGAAAGTCCTGCAGTTACTTGAATTGTATCAGAATTTTGATTTACACCGGTAACATAAAGTCCTAACATAATTTTATAATATCATGGAAATTTATAACAGATTATTTTTTCTAAAATTTTAAACTTGAAACTTATCGGCAACTCTTCCTCTGTTTTTCTCTATACGAGCCCAGCAGCTTCTGAGTTCTACAAGTGTATTAGGCTTTTCAAGCCATCTTATAACGTATCTTTCATCAGGGCCGAGACTGCCGTCTGTTTTTTCGCCTGTTTTAAGTTCAAATTCAGCGGCTGACATACCAACATATAATTGTACATGCGGATTGGGATTTGCCGCAATATTCATTTTAAGTGTTAAATTATTATACCTTTCAGGTCTTAAATTTCCTTTATTATGGGCGTCTGATTGTAATTCTATAAGATAAACTTTTAAATCTGCTGCTAATTCATTCAAAGTTTTTGCCATATATAATCACCTCTAATTATTTAAACTGTGAATAGGAGCGGGAATTCTTCCACCGCGTCTTACAAACGCGGAAGATGATAAATTGCTTACCGGCATTACGGGAGCCTTGCCCAAGAGTCCGCCGAATACAACTTCATCACCTACATTTTTATCGGGAACGGGAATAATTCTCACTGCCGTTGTTTTTTTATTAATCATACCGATAGCCATTTCATCGGCAATAATTCCTGCAATAGTATCAACAGGCGTATCGCCTGCAATAGCTATCATATCAAGTCCGACCGAACAAACAGATGTCATTGCTTCCAGTTTATCAAAAGTCAAATGACCCTTTTCTGCGGCCTCAATCATTCCTGCATCTTCCGATACGGGAATAAATGCGCCCGACAAACCTCCGACATGCGAACTTGCCATTATGCCGCCTTTTTTAACAGCATCATTAAGCATTGCGAGTGCAGCTGTAGTTCCGTGAGCACCTGCATGTTCCAACCCCATTGCCTGAAAAATCCCAGCAACACTGTCGCCCTCGGCAGGAGTCGGTGCAAGTGACAAATCTATAACACCAAACGGAATATCCAGTTTTTTAGCAAGCTTTCTGCCAACAAGTTCACCTGTTGTAGTAATTTTATACGCGATTTGTTTAATTTTATTTGCTAAAGTGCTTAAACTATCATCAGGTTTAAGTGCCTCTATTGCGGCTCTAACAACTCCGGGGCCTGAAACTCCGACATTTAATGCACATTCAGGTTCGCCGTATCCGCAAAAAGCACCTGCCATAAAGGGATTATCGCCTGCAGAATTACAGAATACAACAAGTTTTGCGGCTCCGAGTCCGTCTTTGTCTTTTGTCAATTCTGCTGATTTTTTAATCATTTCAGCCATTTTTAAAACAGCGTCCATGTTAATTCCTGCCTTTGATGTTGCAACATTCACGGACGAACATAATCTTTCCGTTTGAGCAAGAGCTTCGGGAATGCTTTCAATCAAAAGCTTGTCACCTTTTGTACATCCTTTTTCAACAAGTGCAGAAAATCCGCCGATAAAATTTACCCCGACATCTTTTGCCGCTTTGTCTAAAGTTTTGGCGATTTTTACATAATCAGGGTTTTTACAAGACTCACCAATAATAGATATCGGTGTGACAGAAATCCTTTTATTCACAATAGGAATTGAATAATCGTTTTCAAACTCATTTGCATATTCAACAAGATTTTTTGCGTACTTAGTAATCTTGTTATAAATATTTTCACAAACCTTATCACAGTCGCTGTCCATACAGTCACGCAGGCTTATTGCCATAGTAACCGTTCTGATATCAAGTTTATGGAGCTTAATCATATTAATAGTTTCTAAAATAAGGTTTTCGTTAATCATGATACTGTGCCCCGCGGAATAAAACTTCTGTAATATCAAATTTTTTGGATTTCAAACGCATTTCAACACGTCTGCTCTTGTTGTAATCTTCTTTTCCATTGACCAAAATAGGTTCAGAGTAACTTTTTCCTTCAACAACAAGTATTTTTTTCAATTTTTCACTATATTGTTTGTTATAAGATGTTTGGAAAATATACTCTGCAACAGAATTTGCACGCTGCAAACTCAGAGTCATATTTTTCATATACTGTTCTTCAGGAGTTCTTGCACCCGAAAACATTTGACTGTCTGTGTGTCCTTGAATAATAATATTTTCAATCTCATCAATCAATTCTTTCTTTGAAAAGATAGTATTGATATAAATAGGAATAAGCTTATCCAGAAAAGCTTTTCCGCGCGGCGAAAGATTATAGCTTCCCGTTTCAAACAAATGTAAATCGGAAATTTTTATATCACCTGTCATGGGGTCAACCTGCGCGTCAATGCTTTCGTTTTTAAGCTGTTCAATAAGTTCTTTATTAGCCTGAATTTGTTGAGACTTTTGCTCAACTGTTTCCTGAGTAAAACCTGTCATCGCAAGTACGAACAAAGTCATGAAGATAATCGCCAAACCAAGCAAAAGGTCGGCCATTGTTGTCCAGAATATGTTATTATCACCTTCGGCAGCAGGTGCTTTTCTATTTGCTAAAGCCATATTGCACCTCCCTTAGAACAAGTCATCAACATCATCGCCGCCGCCTTTTTTTGCGACATCTTTCATACTTTTATTAACCTCATTGATACCAAAAATAAGGTTTTCAAGATACGGAACCAAATTGCTCGCAATACCTGCGTTCATCGCTACCCTAAAGTTGTCGGGAATAGCTGAAATAAGGTTTGAAACAGAATTGTTTTGAATTTTTGTTTCTTTTAGCAATTCAAACAAGAATTTTTCTGAAGAAACATTCTCAAACAATTTACCTAATAAACCTTCACAAGCCGAAAGCGGTTTTTTACACATAGCTTGAAAAACAATTCTTTCAAAAATCAAGAATACAAGCGAAGAGCCTACCGCAATAACTGAAACTAACGCCGCTGTCTGCATTGAAGACATCAAGCCTGCAACTGACGCAATTGTTCTTTCTTGAGAAGAGAAGTCAATCTTACCGAACGCAATAGCAATGTTCAAGAATGTAAACAAAGGCCCAAAACCTGTCAATACGGTAGGAATTGTCTGTAAGAATTTATTATTAAACTTTGAAAGTATAAGCGTTTCTTCATTAAAGAAATAAAGCGGGTCTACGGTAGTGTGAATATTTTGAACCGTAGAAGATACTTCTTTATATGTCAAATCGTTGTTTCTGTCTTTGAGAGCAACAGATTCAGAGAATACAAGTGTATTTTTAAATTCAAGCCATGCACCTGATACATAAGGATTTGCAGACATCCACTCATCAATCTCTTTAAACCTGAAATTTAAATCAGTTTTTTTAAAATTTGAAAGAAAATTTAAAAGTAATTTTAATTGTTTACCTACAACAAGATAATTTTTAATACAATAAGTAATTGAAAACAAGAATGTAAATAATACGATTAAAATAGGAATATCTGTAAATATATGTAATAAATTCATAGCTTCTCCGTTTCTTGATAAGATTATACCATGATTAATCCGATTGGGCAATACAAAAAATCCCCTCTGAAAAGGGGAATTTTATTGTAATCATATTTATTTAAGTTTACTTTCGAGTAAATCAAGTCTTTTTTTCAACATCTGGTTTTCTTTTTTAAGCTGATAATTGTCGCTTTGAACTTGTTTAACAGTTTGAACGAGAGCTGTTATTTTTGCATCAAGCTCTTTGATTGCGTTAATTACTGCATAGAACATATCTTCCATACGAATTGATAAAAACCCGTCTTGATTTTTAGAAACTGCATTAGGAAAAACCTTTTGCAAATCCTGTGCGATAACACCTACACGCGATGTTTTGTTTTTGTCATCTTTGTAAGTAAAGTTAAACGGTTTGAGCTGTTTAATCTTATCCAAGCTTGAGGTGTATTCTTTGCCGACGTTTTTCAAGCGGCGGTCCGAAGATGTTTGAACAACGGCACTGCCAACCAATACTGAACTTATATTTTTAAAAGTGGCATTACCACCTGCATGCATTTCTAATAAGTTACCTAGATAAATGCGTTCGGTATTATCTGAGGCATTTGCCTGTGCAGAACCATCCGCAGGACCTTGAGAACCTATACATATCTTATTGCTGCCTTTTACATAATAACAAGCGCCTTTTCCAATAGATATATTATTACTTCCTTTTTCATTAAAATAACCAGCTTGATACCCAAAGGCAACATTATAATTTCCGCTTATATTATTTATAGAAGCATCATAACCTACAGCATTGTTGTTATTGCCGGTTGTATTATGGACTAATGCTGCCTGACCTATAGCATTATTTCCACTACCGGTAGTATTTTCAAATAAAGTTCCCTCACCTAATGACGTATTCCTGTTGCCGGTGGTATTTTTATATAAAGTATAATATCCAATACCAGTGTTGCCATAACCGGTCGTGTTCACACTCAATACACCTGAACCTACTGCGATATTGCCATAACCCGTTGTCGTTTCGGATAAAGCTAAATAACCTAAACCAATATTATGATTTGCAGGAGCTTTTAATCTGGCAGTGGCGCCAGTTTCATTCTTAAGCAAAATATGGTTTGGAAGATCTGTTGAGGTTTTCAATATCAAGCGTGCATTTTCTGAGGTTGCAGAGGTGTTTTGACCTATCATAACACGCTGATTATCTTTTGTACCGTAATATATATCTGAATTTCCTGAACCGTCAAGATATCTCCAAATAGAAGCTGTTTGAGAAGATTTAGTATCGGACATCCTGGTTGTAATCACAGGTGCCATCGCTGCCAAAATTATTGTCATGATTAAAAGCACAACCATCATTTCAGCAAGCGTAAACGCCTGCTGTGCAGTGTTTCTTAAATTTTTCATTCATTCATTCCTTTTATAAATATATATTATTATTATACAACTTTTTTTAACTTTTTCAAGTGTATAATACTTCGTTATATGTTCTAAAATGTGTTTTACAAACCTCTTTAAGCTTTTCAGCCCCATGTTTTTCGATAAATATTTTTGCACCGTCTTTCACAAGTCCCGAACAGCCTTTTTGAAATTTCACACCATAAGTTTCTTCCATTGCCTGAAGTTTTTGAACAAAAGTCGCACGCGCAAGAACAGACGCAGCAGCAACTGCAATATCACTTTCAGCCTTACACATCTGCTCTAACCTTATACTTCTGCCGTTTTTCATTAACGCAGATTGAATAAGTCTTTCATCACCAAATTTATCAGATAGCGCGTACTCACAAGAATGATTTTGCAATATATTTTCAATCGCTCTTGCATGCCCCCATGCCAGCAGTTTATTAAGATTTTTCATACTCGCATAAAGTTCGTTGTACTTCGAATTTGAAATTGCAATAATTGAGTGTGGCGAAGTTTTTTTGATTTCTACAGCAAGACTGAGCATTTTTTTATCAGTTAATTTTTTACTGTCTTTTATTCCTAAATCAAGAAAATATTGAGCAGATTTTTCATCCACCATAACCCCTGCTATTACAAGCGGTCCAAAAAAATCGCCCTTGCCTGACTCATCCGTGCCTATGTGTTTTTTCACCATTTCCATATTAATTCTCCTTAATGCAAACTTTCCGGCACAGCCATAGGAACGGGAACAGGTGCAGAAGCCGGTTTTGGAGCAGGTTTTGGAGGTTCGGCAACCGGCACTTGCTGGTTTACAATATTTTTAGCTGCTTCTTCAGTTTTTACAGGAATTTGAGGGGCAGGCTGTTCTGTTGAAGTATCCTGACCGTTTTCTTCCTGCGATTTGTCTTCCTCATCGTCACCGATAATTTTAACATTTGCTCCTGCTGTAAATGGCATAAGTTTAACTTCCGGGTAATTAAAATCAGCGTTACCGTATGGTTCTGTGGCTACTTTCATAACATCTTTCCATATCAATGCCGGAACAGTTCCGCCCTGAATAGATTTATTCATTGCGACATTGTTGTCGTTTCCTACCCAAACACCTGTTACGATATTAGGTGTATAACCCATAAAGTATGCGTCTTTGTTATCATCAGTTGTACCTGTTTTACCTGCCGCAGGTTTGCCGATACTTGCGGCACGGCCTGTACCATTTGAAATAACTGTTTTTAACATAGCTGTCATTTCAGCCGCAGTATTCATATTCAACTGGTGAGAAACTCTTGTTTTCTGAGCTCTGTAAACAACTTTTCCTCTTGATGTTTCAACGCGTTCAACTGCATAAGGCTGAACAACATATCCGCCGTTTGCAAAAGCACCATAAGCTCTTGTAAATTCATACAGCCTAACTCCGTTAGAACCGAGTGCAATTGTATAATCGTATTCAATAGGTGTTTCAATACCCAGAACTCTTGCAACCTGAATAACTGAACGAATTCCTACTTCTTTAATCATTCTTGCTGCACAAACATTTGATGACACCATCAATGCAGTGTAAACAGGAATTTTACCGCGATATTTGTTGCCATAGTTGTGAGGAGACCATGAACCGATAGTTAAAGGTGTATCTTCAATCATATCGTTCGGAGAAATTCCTTTTTCCATTGCTGCTGCGTACACAAGAGGTTTAAACGATGAACCGGGAGGTCTTACAGCCTGAGTAACCCTGTCATACTGGCTTTTCGTATAATCTTTTCCGCCTGAATATGCAATAATTTTACCGTCAATAGGACTGTATGAGAATACAGCCGCCTGATTGTTATCACCTGTCAAGCCCCAATTTCTAAGGTTTTTTGTAATCGCTTCATTTGCAGCTTTTTGAGCTTTATAATCAAGTGTTGTTACAACTTTATAACCGCCCTGAGAAATTTCTGTTTCATCAAATCCCAAACTTTCAAGCTCTTTCATAACATAATCACAGAAATAAGGAGCCTTGTTCGTTGTGTAATACTGTGGAACCGCTGCAAGCTTAACTTTAGCTTCTTTTGCCTCTTCGTATTCTTTTTTCGTAATATATCTCATCTTATACATACGATTAAGAACCTGATTACGTCTTTTTACAGCCAAATCCATATTATTGAACGGGTTGTAAACGGACGGAGCCTGCGGAAGCCCTGCAATTAAAGCAAGTTCAGGAAGTGTACAGTCTTTTAAGTGTTTGTCAAAATAAATTTGAGCCGCACCCTCAACACCATAAGCTCCTGCGCCGAGATAAACATTATTCATATACATTTCCAAAATCTGGTCTTTGGAAATAGTTTTTTCAATTCTTGCCGCAACAAATAACTCTTTCAATTTTCTGTCAAAAGTTCTTTCGTTATTCAAGAATAAAACCCTTGCCAGCTGTTGAGTCAAAGTACTTGCACCTTGAACCGTATGCCCTGCCATAAGGTTTTGAACAGAAGAACGTGCAATACCCGCTAAATCATAGCCATGGTGGCGGTAAAAGTTTTTGTCTTCTGTTGCGATAAGAGCTTTTTTCAAATTATCGGGAATATCTTTCAAATCAATTTTTTCATAGGTATAAGCCGTAAATGTTTTGATAATTTCATCATCAGCAGAATAAATTTTTGTAACAATATTGGGTTTAAACTGCTCCAAATTGTTAATCGGAGGCAAAGACGACAAATATAATTCAAGTGACGCAACCCCTGCAAGCGCGCACGCGCAACCCATTAAAAACACAAATTTAACGGTAGATAAAAATCCGCCTTTTTTCTTAGAATTCCTTGATATATTAGCTCTCGCCGTTTCTTTGGCTGATGAATTTCTATTTACTTTATATTTTGCCATAAATACTCCCTCGTCAACTTTTATATTTTAGTATAAAATAATTGGTATGGCAAATATTTTAGATTTTATCTTTGTAATCTTTAACGAAATTCGTTCATATTTTGTACCTGAAAAAGTATCTTATGAAATTACGGGCGAATGCAAAAAGTGCGGCAAATGCTGTAACTATATGTACAGCTATGACACTTATACGGAAAAAGAATTCAAAATCATGCAGTTTATTTTTCCTGCATACAAAAGATTTTATATAAAAGGTAAGGACGAAGACGGAAACCTCATTTTCGCTTGCAAATTGGTTACAAAAGACGGACTTTGCTCAGATTACAAACACCGCTTAAGAATGTGCAAAAATTACCCTGCAAAAAGAATATTTTATCCTGGTAAACTTCACGAAGGCTGCGGGTATAAGGTTAATATAAAAACATTTGAAGATTACTTGAATTGAAATATATGATTAACAATTGAAACAAAAAATTGATATATATAGCAAATATTTTTATGTTTAATCTTTAAGATATCAGGAGAAAAAATAATGAACATAATAAAAAATATGATAGGAATTCGTCCCGGTAACGGTATAATGAGACAATATAATAATGCAAAAATAATACGTAATGTGGAGGTCGGTACAGCTTTATTTGATTTTTGGGCTGCTACAACTCATGCAAAAAGAAAAAATAGTTTCGGCACAATGTTTATGAGTGGTCTGACATGTCTAATGATAAAATTTGCAAAAGACAATCATTGTAAAATGAAACAGTTAAAACCCCAGCGTGATTTGATTATTGCACGTGCTAAAAAGATTTTTGCAGCGAAAAAATAATATTACAGCAAAATTTATCACGCCTCTCGCAAAACGTGACATTTAATCACTTTTGCTCGGCATAGTGCTCATAACCACATAATAAATATTAAAAAAGACCCCTTAAAAGGAGTCTTTTTTAATATGGGCCGCAGTGGACTCGAACCACCGACCTCACCCTTATCAGGGGTGCGCTCTAACCACCTGAGCTAGCAGCCCGCATTTCTCGGTTAGCAAAATTAAATGTATCATAAACATTTTTTAAAATCAACCTTTTTTATTTATTTTTTTTGTAAAAAAAAGTTACAATTATTAAAGTTTCTATTTTTTATGCCGTAATTATGAGCATAAGGAGTACTATGAGTTTAACAATTGACTCAAATATCGAATATTTACAAAGAAGACTTGGCATTAATGCTACTGCTTTTTATGAAAAATATTCGGAAATGAGTGTTAAAGATATTATAGAAGCTGAAGCAGCACAAGGCAATCAGGCAGCTATTGCGCTTGCTGATGAAATTCTCAATAATGTTTCATTTGTTGTTGAACTTTTTGATTTGGCAGATACTAATAACAAATATGCTATTCTTAGAGAAATGAATTACAGACAATTACAAGACTTTTTACCCAAAATGGAAGATAAAGATTTATTACAAGGGTTATTTTTCTTCTCTAATGATAAATTAATGAAACTTTTAGAAGCACTTCCGCCAGACCAGCTGGTAAAAACAGCTTTTGAACTTTTTTCTAAAGAAGAAATTGTTAAACTTATGCCAAATGAACAGCTTGATAAATTCTTAACAAGTACTGAAATTGATAAAAATAAAATTTTAAAACACATGCAGTCTATTCCGGAAGAATATGTTGCACAGGTTATAGAACAAATTACAGGCGAAGCAGTTGACGATAACATGAACAGTTTTGATCTTGCGAAAAAAATCGGAAACTTAAGTCCGCTTGAATATCAGGATGCTTTGAAAGCTTTTCAACCGACTCAAAAACAACAGCTTGTATTATCTCTCGGAAAAGAGCATAATGAATGGTTTCAACTTTTCGACGCGCATGCCTATACAACTATAATTAATCGTGAAAAACAACAGGCTGAAATTATTAAAGGCATGTCAGTAATAGAGTCTGAACATATCCAAAATATGCTTAAAGAACTGCCAAATGATTTGTTATCTGTTGTGATTACACAAATTGATACCGACGAATTTGCAGAAATCCTTATGGACAGAATGCCTGAAATGCTTGCTAAAATGATACTTAAATAATTTTAAAACCTCAAAAGATTATTCATGTCAGTTCCCAAATAATTTGCTAAAGCAGTAATTTTCATTAATGACATGTTTTGTATTCCGCGCTCAATTCTGCTTATATATTCGCGGTTTACATTCATTTTTTCTGCAAGCATTTCCTGAGTATAACCGCAGCGAACGCGTTCGGCTTTTACGTTTCTGCCAAATTGTTTTAATATTTCTGTTTCTTTATACATATATACCTATTTTACAAGTGTTGACAATATTTTACTTGTACCTTATAATTATCCCTAAAGAGAACTTATAAATGTCCAAAATTGCAAACCAGTTAGAAAAGATAGCTTTACCATACAATTTGAATGACAGAGAAATACAAGTTTTATTTTTAATCGCGAACGGAAAAACTAACGCAGAGGCAGGCAGTATTTTGTATCTTAGCCCTGATACAATTAAAGGTGATTTAAAGCATGCTGTAGAAAAAATCGGTCTTGAAAACAGAACAGCCGCTGTATATATTGCAGGGACTAAAGGAGTTTTTCAAGAAAGCACTGTAAAACCTTTACTTGATGATATTATAGACAAGATTTAGTGCTTTTTCCGAAAACATGAACTTCATATTTTTACGGCTGTAATTAGGGTTAAGTTCAAATTTTTCTACTACTATGTTATCGTTGTAGCCGCATGCAACATATAAAAGTCCTACCGGTTTGTGTTCGCTTGCAGCAGGACCGGCAATGCCTGTGGTGCATAATACAATGTCACTGCCTGTCAATCTTGACAAACCCTGTGCCATTTCACGGGCGCATTCTTCACTCACAGCACCATATTTTCTCAAAGTTTCTTCTGATACATCCAAGAACCTGTGCTTGGCGTGGTTTGAATATGTTATAAAATTTGCATGTATGAATGCCGAGCTGCCCTCAACATCGGTTAAACGTGAGCTTAAAAGTCCGCCGGTGCAAGATTCTGCGGTTGCAATTTTAAGATTTTTCCGCAACAAAATTTTTGCAATATCATTCGCAGTTGTTGTTTTGTAACTTAAAATTAAGGCTTGTAAATTTAATAACATGTGTTTCATACCTTTGATTTTGACCGATAAATTATTTTTGTCAATAATTCTTTACATGCATTTCAGGCTTATGTGTAATATTATGTTTAAAGGAGAATGTCATGGCAGTAAAAGAAAAAGAAAATAATTTAGGAATGTTACCCCAGAATGTTGAAGCAGAAGAAGCCGTACTCGGTGCAATTTTGGTTAACCCCAACGTAATTACCAAAGTTGTCGAAACATTAAAGCCCGAAAGTTTTTACAAACCTGCTCACAGATACATTTACGAATCAATGCTTCAATTGTTTAATACTAACGAAAGAATTGATATCGTGTCAGTTTCGGATGTTTTGAGCTACAATTCAAAACTTGAAACAATAGGCGGACGTGCTTATGTAAATGATTTATGCTACAAGACAATTACAACTTCTAACATTGAATATTATGCAAAAATAGTTCAAGAAAAAGCTATTAAAAGAGCCTTAATCAACGCAGGCTCAGAAATAGTATCTTTTGGATACGATGTAAACCCAATTGACCAATCCTTAGACAGTGCTGAAAAACTTATTTTTGACATAGCTTCTAAAAAAGCTACAACAGATTTGGTGCACGTAAAAGATTTGGTATTAAACACTTATGAAAAGATTGAATACCGCTATGAGCACAAGGACGAATTAACAGGTGTTCCGACAGGCTTCTACGAACTCGACGCCATAATGAACGGTTTGCAAAAATCGGACTTGTTAATTCTTGCGGCACGTCCTGCAATGGGTAAAACCGCATTTGCCTTGAACATTGCTCAAAATGTTGCTTTGAGAGCGAAAACTCCTGTTGCTATATTCTCTCTTGAAATGTCAAAAGACCAGTTAATGCAGCGTATGTTGTGTTCTGAGGCGGAAATTGACTCACAAAGGGTTAAAACAGGTAACATGCAGTCAAAAGACTGGGAAAAACTAGCAACAGCAATGAATTCTTTTGCGCAAGCTCCGATTTATATTGACGACACATCAGGTTGTACGATTACCGATATCCGCGCAAAATGCAGAAGATTAAAAATGCAGGAAAAAGATTTGGGTTTAATCCTTATCGACTATCTTCAATTAATGGAAAGTGCAGGCAGAGAAGACCGTATGCAGCAGATTTCGGCAATTTCGAGAGGCTTGAAAATTCTTGCAAAAGAACTTGACGTTCCCGTAATTGCACTTTCGCAGTTGTCACGTGCAGTTGAGTCAAGAACAGATAAACGTCCGATGTTGTCTGACTTGAGGGAATCAGGTTCAATCGAACAAGATGCCGACATTGTAATGTTCATTTACCGTGACGAATACTACCGAAAAGCAGAAGACGGCGAAGAAGAAGTTGCTGCAAAAGCTCAATCCAAAGGCGAATCAGAGATTATTATTGCAAAACACAGAAACGGTTCTGTCGGTACTGTTAAATTGTTATTCCAAGGCAGTATTACAAAATTCAAGAACCCGATTAAGACTGACGTGTTTTAGTAGAAAAGGTGAGAATACACTTTTCCCACCCTGCAAATTTTTTTAATTCGGATGCTGACAAGCATACCCACTCTTGATAGTACATTTATTATTTTCATAATCCCATTCACCCCATTTG